>CAZKRZ010000015.1:0-16057 GCA_964555325.1 uncultured Muribaculaceae bacterium | reverse complement strand
ATGCCGGAGTTGGCAAGCGCGACAGCGAACTGCGCTATGCAATCAGCCAGGACATCTTCGCCATCAACTGCGAATCCATAGAAGAACTTGAAGTCCTCAGCGCACTCGCAGTAGAAGCAGGCAAGACAGTAGATGTAGCCCTCCGCGTCAACCCTGACATCGACCCGAAAACCAACAAGTGCATCGATACCGGACAGGCTGACAGCAAATTCGGCATCCCATACGAAGACCTGCTCGCCAGAGCCGAAGAAATCAGGGCCCTCCCCAACCTCAACATCAAAGGAATGCACCTGCATATCGGTTCTCAAATCAGAGAGTTGCATGTATTTGAATACCTCTGCGACAAGGTCAATGTCATAGCAGACAGCCTCACAGTTCTTGGATTCGACTTCAAGTTCCTCGATGTAGGAGGCGGTCTCGGCATCAATTACGATTTCCCGGAAAACGAACCTGTCCCCAACTTCGCATCGGTATTCTCCATCATCAACAGTCACCTGAATGCCGCGGGACGGGAAGTACACTTCGAATTCGGACGCGCCATAGTAGCGCAATGCGCCGAGCTCATCACTTCTGTCCTGTACAACAAAACCACCGCGACAGGACGCAAACTCGTCATCGTGGATGCCAGCATGACAGAACTCATCCGCCCCATGCTCTATGGCGCCTACCACAACATAGAGAATATCACTTCCGAATCAAACGAACGAGAACGCTATACCATTGTAGGTACGGCCTGCGAATCGACAGATGTCTTTGACGAGGGCATCACCATGCCTGCCACACGCAGGGGCGACCTATTGAGTATCAAGTCTGTAGGAGCATACGGACAGTCAATGGCATCCCGATACAACCTCCACGACCTGCCGCGTTCCGTCTACAGCGACGAACTTTAGACACCGCAACGGACAAGCCTCCGTCTGTTATCTGTCTTGGCATATTAATTGCCTCAAACCCGACCCGGCAGCGCGGATACTGCATGCCAGACCTTACGAAATGGACGACAGGCAAATACTGGAACTATACCGCAGGGGAGAACGCGAATCGGCATTCAATGAGATGATTCGCGCCTACAGCGAGCGTCTGTATTGGCACGTAAGGACGATGACGGGCTCCCATGAGGATGCCGATGACCTGTTGCAAGATATATTCGCAAAGGTTTGGGCAGCGCTCCCCTCTTTCAGGGGCGACTCTCAATTGCTCACATGGATATGGAGGATAGCCAACAACGAAGCCATTAATTTCTGCAAGAAGAACCGGCTGCGCAATGTACCCTCAATCGAGGATTATGGAGAGACTGATGCCCTGTCACCGCATTCCGATCCGTATTTCAACGGGGACAGGCTTCAAGGGCTGCTCTGCCAAGCCATCTCGGGGCTTCCCCCGAGACAGAGATCCATTTTCTCCATGCGATATTATGACGAGATGAGTTATGAAGACATCTCCAAGATTACCTGTGTATCCGTAGGAGCACTGAAGGCGTCATACCACATTGCAAAAAAACGGGTCTCGGATTTTTTACTTTCGCACGGGGCAGATGTCTAAATACAAGGATATGAAAGACAAGTACAATATAATGGAGCACAACAAGATGCGCAAGCGGCCATTCGAAGTTCCTGAGAGATATTTCGACAGTCTCGAAGCGCGTTTGAGCGCAATACCACATTCTCAGACGGAGACTGGGGCAGGCACCAAGTGGTACTTCCGTCCATATCCGGCATTGGCAGCTTGCGCTGCCGCTGCCGTACTCGCCATAGCGATACTCTTCGGCAACAACAGACACGGCGAGAGCACAGACCCGACAAATGTGACTTACGAGCAACTGCTCTACGCCGATCTGATTCCGCTGACGAATCCTTATGCCATTTACGAAACTTCTACTCCTTCATATACAGAGGGCCTGTCAACACAGGACGACATCATCAACAGCCTCGTACATGAGGGTGTACCCGTAGAAACGATAAAATATGAAAAAGAGCACGATTAAAATCTTGATTATCACCGCATTGACATTAGCATGCGGATATGTATCCTCATACGCCCAGCGACCGAGAGACAATGCCGCGTGCCCTCAAGCCCCAGGCAATCCACCCGCAGGCACCCATGCTACCGAGCCCAGAAAAAACGCTCCGGAAAAATGGGAGCAGAGGGTACAGAGAGACAGGATTGCATTCATCTCTGCAGAACTGGACCTCACGACCGAAGAGGCGCAGGCATTTTGGCCCATTTACAACAAGATGGCCAAAGAGAAACGGAATGCATTCAAGCAAAGCGCCGAGGCATTCAAAGCCATGCAGGACGCTGTTGCCGGAAACAGACCCGAGAGCGAGATAAAGGCCTGCATAGAAGCCTATACCGAAGCCGTTGAGCGCAGTCACAGCAAGAGCCATACACAGGAGTACCTCAAGGTACTGCCAGCGTCAAAGGTTGCCAAGCTGTATATGGCAGAAGAGAATTTCAGGCACCACCAGATAAAATGCCTCGGTGGAGGAGGCAAGGACAGAAAGCCCGGTGAAGAACAGAGACATGAACGGCAGTAGTCCGCAGACTGCAATCCGTCATACGAAACGACCGTCACGCATGACCAGACTGCGGTCGCACATGGCGGCAAGGTCCGGATCGTGAGTCACGATGACTATAGTCTGACCGAGGGAGTCCCTAAGGCTGAAAAAGAGCCGGTGGACTTCCTCTTTTGTTTTGGAGTCCAGGTTGCCGGAAGGCTCATCGGCAAGCAGGATAGCCGGGGTATTGATGAGGGCTCGTGCGATGGCAACGCGCTGCTGCTCTCCGCCGGAGAGCGCGGCAGGCTTGTGCGCAAGCCTGCCGCCGAGACCTACGGTCTCGAGCAGCGCGCCCGCCGCTCCCTTGGCCTCCCTCTTGTCCCGCCCTGCAATGAGCGCCGGGATCATGACATTTTCCAAGGCGGTAAACTCCGGGAGCAGGTGATGAGCCTGGAACACGAAGCCTATCCTCCTGTTTCTAAACGCAGACAGCGCATTGCCGGACAGCGCCGACACCTCTGTCCCGTCAATTTCCAGACTTCCCCCGTCCGGAGTAGACAGTGTGCCAAGTATCTGCAGCAGAGTAGATTTACCTGCGCCGGACGCACCCATTATAGATACGACTTCACCGCGCCCGACCTCCAGGTCCACGCCTTGCAGCACATGAAGAGCCCCGAAAGACTTCTCTATGCCGTATGCCTTTATTATCTTATCCGTCATATTGCCAATATATCGCACCGCCCGAGAGGATACCACTCCGCCCATATCTCGCGCTGCCATCCCGACGCCATTTCCATAACATCCGCAGTTCTTGCGGCCTCGTTAGACATTTCCTCCCGCAGGACACGCCCGGACAGCACATAGCAGTGCATTCAAATATACACAATCGGCAGATTCCAGGCAACATGTCGTGATTTTTTCGTATTTTCGGATTCTATACAACCATATAATAGCACAACTATGAACATCAGACAATTACTACTCTCCATCATCTGCGTGGCCGCGCTGACATCCTGCGCTGGCAGACAACATCTTCCCCACGCGGAATACCCAGGCTCGGAAGCATTCAACCGGGTATTCAACGATGTATGGAGCCATGGCACCGACGAACTCCATTCCATGATGGTGCTCAAAGACGGCAAAGTGATATTCGAGCGCTACGAGACAGGGCACGGTCCTGACGAACTGCATATCCTGTGGTCAGCGAGCAAGACATTCACAGCCACAGCCGTAGGATTCGCCTGCCAAGAGGGCCTGCTCTCCGTCAATGACAAAGCGGTTTCGTTCTTTACCCCTGACGAACTCCCCGAGTCCGTCTCCCCTTGGCTGCAACAGATGACAGTGCATGATTTGCTGATAATGTCTTCCGGCTTAGGCGCTGACATCCAGGAAAAGACACGTGGCAGTATTCCGATGGACTGGGTCAAGGAGACTCTCGGTGTCCCTCTTCACTTCGAGCCGGGCAGTCGTTTCGAGTACAACAGCATGGACACCTACCTGCTCTCAGTCATAGTCAGCAGGGTATGCGGAGAGACCGTAGAGAAATACTTGGAATCTAGGCTATTCCGTCCTCTGGGGATAAAAGAATGGCATTGGGATCTGTCACCGCAGGGCTACACCGCCGGCGGATGGGGACTGTTCCTGAGACTGGAAGACCTCGCAAAGATGGGGCAGTTCCTCCTCCAGAAAGGACAGTGGAACGACAGGCAACTGCTCAACGCAGAATGGGTCGATGAAATGATGTCGCCCCAGATTATGCAGTACAAAGGAAAAGATGTCTCCGAAGAATGGATTGCAGGACGCAGCAAAGATGACTTGAACCTCGGCTATGGCTATCAGATGTGGTGCTGCCAGCATGGGGCATATCGTATGGACGGTGCATGGAGCCAGTACTGCATCATCATTCCCGACAAGAATGCCGTAGTAGCCGCATTCTCCCACACGACAGGAGGGCAGAGGATGCTTGACTCTATCTGGGACAACATCTACAGCAATCTCTAAAGCACACCGACCGAGAGCTTTTGACTCCGAGACAGGAATGCCGTATTCCTATCAAACAGTCTTATACCCAGAAGGACTGTTACTGCGCCATACGGATATTTCAAGACAACAGACGCGCCCGGCGATTGATGCAGATGCGGACAAATACAATGACACTCCTCCAATGCAATGACAAATTTTGATTTTTTGCAGCGGAGGAGTATCTTTGTATAAATATTCGGGGTGTAGCGCAGTTGGTAGCGCATCTGGTTTGGGACCAGAGGGTCCGGTGTTCGAGTCACCGTACCCCGACAAAATCACTTGGACATTTCCAATTCCTTGACGAGTTCTTTCAGTTCATCGATGCTGATTTTTTCTTTCTTCACCAGCGAAGACACCGCATTCATATAAGACTCGCCATAAAACTTATCCACAACACTTCCGAGAGCATAATCCCTATATGCATCACGGGACACGACAGGATAATACCTATAAGTAGGACCGAACACCTCATGGCTCAGAAAACCGGCAGCATCCAAAGTGCGCACCTGAGTGGACAGGGTATTGAAACTGGGACGCGGTTCGGGATAAAGTTCGCGCAATTCTCGCACAAACATCTGACCGCGCTGCCAATAATGGTTCATTATGATTTCTTCCTTCTTCGTGAGTTTTCTCATGGTTTTATGGTTTTTATGCTTTTCCGCTAATATAGCAAAATTTTTTCAGCCGTCAACTATATCTTCTTTCTCAAACCTACAAACTCAACAACTAAATCCCTAACGCTAAACACAAACCTAAAATAACGAACCTAAATAACTCAAATCCCAAATCTCAAAGCATAACAACCGAAATCCGAAACATAAACGCGAAATAACACAGGCTAATAAATAAAAATGCACCGACAACACCGACCTGCATTTCGTCCCTGCATATCACATTTTTATGTTTCTTATGATTTTTTATGTTTTCGTATAGCGATTTATCTTTTTGCAGTACATATTGCCGGCAAATGATAAATAAACATGCTTGTTACTGTATATGGAGCAAAATGTCTCGGAATAGAGGCTGTCAGGGTCGCCGTGGAGGTAGACATTCAGAATGGTATAGGGATTCATCTCGTCGGACTTGCCGACACAGCTGTCAAGGAAAGCCTGCTGCGTACCGTAAACGCATTGCAGACCCATGGATTTCGCATCCCCGGCAAGAAAATAGTTATCAACCTCGCACCGGCGGACCAGCAGAAGAAAGGCAGCGGATACGACCTGCCGATAGCACTTGGTATCATAGCGGCCTCCGGCCAGGCGTCCATGCCTGTGCTGGACAAGTACCTAATAATGGGAGAACTCGGTCTTGACGGCAGTGTCCGGGATATAAGAGGGGCACTGGCATTTGCCGAAGCCGCGAGGGGCTGCGGGCTGAGAGGGTGCATACTCCCATGGCATTCCGCGAAGGAAGCGGCATCCATAGGCGGGATAAATGTATATGGTGTCAGATCCATCTCGGATGCCATTGCGGTGCTGTCATCACAGGACAACAGGCACGAGAACCTGCTCATAGCCCCGACTCCGCCCACAGACATCCACACAAGCACCACTGACGACACAAACGCCGAAGACATCCATGCCAGCACCTTTGACGCACATACAAACGCCACAGAACCACATACAAGCAACTCAGACGCCATAAGCACCACAGAGCCACATGCAAGCACCTCAGAACCCCACATTCGGCAGCACTGCCCCGACTATATGGACATGTCTGAGATAATAGGCCAGGACAGTGCCAAACGAGGTATAGAGATTGCCGCCGCCGGAGGGCACAACGTATTGATGATAGGCTCGCCAGGCTCCGGCAAGAGTTCGCTCGCCAAGGCCATGGCAGGCATTCTGCCTCCGCTGACCACAGCAGAGTCCCTCACCACTACCAAAATATACTCCGTAGCCGGTAGGACGGACGCGGCCGGCGGACTCATCACGCAAAGACCCGTCCGTTCTCCCCACTACAGCATATCACTCGCGGCCATGATAGGCGGTGGCAGCGGAGAAATGCTGCTGCCGGGAGAAGTAAGCCTCGCGCACAGCGGCATCTTGTTTATAGACGAGTTCAACCAAATGCCCAAGAGCATAATAGAAGCCCTGCGCGGTCCGTTGGAAGACAGGACCGTCACCCTATCCAGACTGAAATCCAAAGTGACATATCCGGCATCTTTCATGCTCGTTGCCGCCACCAACCCCTGCCCATGCGGATACCTCGGGGAGAAAGGCCGCTGCACCTGCACTCCAGGCCAGAGAAACTCCTATCTGTCAAGACTTTCCGGACCTATACTCGACCGCATTGACATACAGCTCTGGCTTCATCCTGTAGACCCGCTCCTGCTGATACGCAAGCAAAGGTGCCAGGCAGAGAGTTCTGCCACCATAGCAGCACGCGTAATCGCTGCCAGGAGCATACAGGAGCAGAGATTCAAGCACGAGCCCATCTCTACCAACGCCGAGATGAACTCTCGGATGATAGACATATACTGTCCGCTTGACCGGGAATGCCGTGAGGCTCTGGAGAGACTCATGACACGTATGGGATTTTCAGCAAGAGCATACACGCGTATCATCAAACTCGCCCGTACCATCGCCGACCTGGAAGGTGCCGCAGACATACGGTCGCAAGACCTCGCGGAGGCCGCCTCTTATAGGATACTCGACAAGCCGTCAGACATCTGATTTCCCATAGATACTGCCCGGGCAGACGATGTTTGCGAACTTTTTGTTATCTTTCCGTCTCAAATATGACACACCAGATACAGATAGACACGCTCGCATCGATAGACGCAGCGGCGGAACGTTTCCTCGCAGAGACCAAAGGCCACAGACTCATTGCCTTATACGCCCCCATGGGCGCCGGCAAGACGACATTCACATCTGCGATATGCAGGGTGCTCGGAGTACGTGAGGATGCTGTCAGCTCCCCCACTTTCGCCATTGTAAACGAATACCGTACGGCATCCGGCGAATCAATGTTCCATTTCGACTTCTACCGCATCACGCGCGAAGCGGAGGCTCTGGATATAGGATTCTACGATTATATGGACAGCGGTTCCCTTTGCGTCATGGAATGGCCGGAGAATATCGAAAGCCTGCTCCCGGAAGACACCCTCAAGGTCCATATAAGCGTCAATCCGGACGGATCCAGGACACTGACTTGGAATCAGTGACATATACCCCTGTCAGATAGCCATTTACCGGTACCGACATTTCACGCCCATCGTGCCACAGTCTCGGCCGCGCCCCGATGGCGGACGGAGTAAGCGCGACATAAAACTCTCCGCCTGCAAGGCATCCGCATTCGTGGCTGAATATCCGGCATGTATCGCTCATGGAATACGAGCCCGATGGCGCAGCCATGCCGTCCACCCGCCCGTCACGCATTCTTATAAACGCTGTATCCAGACTGTCCGCATACAGATGTCCCTGCCCGCGATACCAGACACTACGCCCGTAACTGTTCCAGCAAGCCGTATTCACAGGCTCATACAGAGGGTAGCGCTCGTGCGGCGACGATTTATAATTATAACTGCCACAGAACATTATGCTGTCGGCAGCAAGATACAGCCTGTAATCCGCCGCAGCGTCTCCGATAAGAGTACTGCTCAGATTGTACTCATCCGCACCTATCTGCAGCACTGGCCTGCTGCCATCAGACTTCATCAGCACATAGCAATCCTGCCCGCCAACTCTCCTCGCATCAAACAGCACAGACCAGTCAGTACCGAAAAGCACCCTTTCGGGCACGCCATTTTCCACAAAGAACCATTCTCGCGGAGCATAAGGGCCATCATCTGCATACATAGGTCTCCAATACGCAAATACAGGTCCGTTACCTCCGTCATACAGCGCACCTGTGCTTCCATACCCCGTCTCACCCATAGAGCCGCAGATATATCCTGCACTGCCTGCAAACAGCACTTCCCCGTTCCGCCGCAACGAAAATCCCGATGACACACGGTTCTGCCCGAGCGTAAATAGCGCACCCTCATATTGCATTATGCCCTTTATTATTTCCCTGCCCGGATACCTCAGCACTTCTGCCCCGTCCCGCAATATCACGGTCTCCGCCCCGTCTATAGTCTCGACATACAGATGTCCGTCTATGAAATGCACCATATCCGGCGACAGAGTGCCCACGGGAGGCTTTCCTGCCGGAATCTCCAACACCGTATCTCTGCCACGAAACAGCAGCAGCGAGGCTCCGGACACAGCACCGTACACACTGTCCCTCCTCCAGTCAAAGCCCTCCGGATACCCCACGGCTGACACCAGCACGACAGGGCCGTCCTTATCCTCCACAGTACCTGATGTCCTGTCTCCCACCAACGGATACGGAGCTGTCTGCGAGCGGCTTCTCCCACCATGCACATCCATACGTTCACAAGCCATGACGGCCCACAGGAGCACCGCCACGCGGACGAATAAAAATCTGTCTTTCCTCATATCATACGCACTTTTGTTTCCGGACAAAAGACGCAAAAAAATGCCGCACAGCAATCATCGCTGCACGGCATTTCGTCACATTTATATGTTTTTTATACTTTTTTATGTTTTTTAAGGTCGTCTACAACTTGAAACGCAGTCCTGCTGTAAAAGCGAGTTGCAACGGCTGCTGTGTCCTGATACTGACAGTCTGGGAGCAGTCAAAATAATAGTTAAGGCTCGGATCCAGATACAACCCTATATGCTCCGACAGATTGTACGATATTCCGAATCCGAAAGCCAGGGATGACTGCAGACCTTGTTTGCTCTCCTTTACCAGCACATTGGGCGCACCTGAAACCTTGTACCTGTTGCTGAGTGCTTTCTCAAATGTCGCACCTCCAAACGCGTACACAGACATATCCTTTCTCTGGACAAAATCATAATACAGCGCAAGCGGCACACCTATATATTGCTGGGTATTGGATATTTCCGCGCTTACTTTCCTGACAACCACATCATTGGCATCCCTTACCGTATAGGTTCCGTCAAATGTCCTGTTCAACATCGAATACTGGACACCTGTTCCAAACGCCCACCTCTGGGATATATAGAATCGCACTCCGACACCCAACGAAAGCGGTATGGAATAAGACGATTCCCCGGATTGGGAAATGGTCTTTGTGCTGTTGTCACTGCCGGACACCGCCATCTTGCGGGACACTATCGATGCGGAAATATTGTCATTCGTACCGACAAGTCCGCTGAATGTCGCCACCGCCCTGCGATCTATTCTACGCCCGACCTCATATTCTTCTGCAAAAGGATCGGGAAACTCATTGCCTGCCATATCGTCCACAGAAACAGCCTGTTCCTGCACATCGCCAGCAACAGTATTACGCGTAACAGAGACCTCATTCGACGCGACAGAAACATTCTCCGCATCAGCGGATTCTTCCACCTCTACAGCCGAAGTCTCCTCTATCACAGCAGGTTCATCCGCCCTTACATCAAATGATTTTACCGATACAGCAACTGCATTCTCCACCGGCACCGCCTCCGCAAACATTTCTGCAACAGCACCTTGTACGCCTGCAGGCGCCGCAACGCTTTCTGCAGGCAGCGCCTGTGCATAATTGTCATGAATATCCACAGAGTCCTGATGAGGCATGAACACCCTGAGACCACCGACAATGACACATGCCAATGCCGCAGCCACAGTTGCAAGACGCCAGACGTGACGACCGGACGCACCACCAATGTCATGTCTCACGGCACGCCAAACCTTATGCGGCGGCCGGACCTCGGCACCAGCGAGTCGCTCACGCACTAACTCGTCGAACAGTCCGTCTCTATTTTCCTCTTGTCCTTTCACGTTCCAATATCTTTTTCTGTAACAACACCCGCGCCCTCTGCAACTGCGACCGCGATGTCACCTCGGATATATCCAAGGCTTCCGCAATCTCCTTGTGGCTGTATCCCTCCATCACATACATATTGAACACCGTCCTGAATCCGGCAGGCAATTCCGCCACCATCTTCAAGAGTTCCCTGTAACCGATGTCCTGTATGGCTCCGGCATCAGTCCCCACCATACCGCGGGCTGCATCTATGTCCTCGCTATCGCGCAGCAGGTCCTTTTTACGCAAGGCCATCAACGCGGTACTGACAAATACGGTACGCGCCCAGCCTTCAAACGATCCGGCTCCGGAATAGCTGTCTATCTTGGAAAAAAGTGTCACGAACCCGTCCTGAAGCACATCCTGTGCTGCATCTCTGTCTCCCATGTAACGGATGCACAATGCAAACATTTTCGGCGACAGGGCATCATACAATTCCCTCTGGGCACGACTGTCGCCCAAGCGGCAACCGGCCGCTATCTCCTCAAGAGAACGAGCCTTTTTCCGAGAATTAAGATGCAATTCAAGCCTGAAATGTTGCATACCTGCTTTCAAAATCGGCGACACACTGCCAACGAATTTAGGCAAAAACTTTGGATTTGTACTATTTTTGCAATAATGATTAGGATTTGAACCGACTTCTCCGGAAATAACGCCCGGCAAAGGCATTTTCGGAAGAGGATATCAACCCGAACGAAGAAATGACTAAGAAGATTTTATCCATATTGCTCATTATAGTGGCGCTCGCGACCGCTCCGCAGAGGGTATCGGCAAAGGATTTCACCGAAGCCGACAATATGCTCATAGATGCCGTCGCACTATTCAACGACAGCCGCTATGCCGAGGCAAGCAAGATATTGACCCGTATAATATCGGAATATCCCGAATACGATGCCGCCCACTACTATCTGGGAGTCTGCCACTGTCTGACAGGAGACATGGAAAAGGGAGAAATGTATCTTCGCGAAGCCTGCAGGCTCGACCCGGGCAATTTCTGGTACCAGGACAACCTCGCAAGCATCTGCGCCTCCACCGGGCATATAGAAATCGCCATAGAGATCCACGAACGCCTTATCAAGGAATATCCCAAAAAGACCGGGCTCTATTACACTCTCGCCAACCTGTATGTCAGGCAGGGGCAACACGACAAGGTGCTCGAGACTTTCGACAATATCGAGCAGGCTGTCGGAGACAGTGAAATGCTTGCGATTTCCCGTTTCCAGGTACTCATGAGGCAAGACAAACAGGACGAAGCCTATGCCGCCCTGGAGCGATACAACGAGAAATACACATCACCGGAAGTGCTTGCCACAATGGGAGACTTCAAACTCTCCCAATACGAAGACTCCCTGGCACTTGAATTCTACAACGAGGCATTGAGCTACCAACCCGCATTCGGGCAGGCGCTCATCGGCAGAGTGGAAGCTTACCGCATCAGCCGCAAGTACCCGGAATTCTTCAAGGCCCTCGACGGATATATCGCAGAGCCAGAAGTGGCACAGGGCAGCAAGACCATGTACATTTCCCAACTGCTGCAGCATTCCGACCCGCGTTTCCGCACAAACTTCCGCAATGAACTCGACAGCGCTGTAACCCGGATGTACCATTGCGCCCCGACAGACTCCACGACCATCTCCACAGCCGCGATATACTGGTACAACACCAAACGCCTGCCGCAGGCAATAAAACTGTTCCGGGAGAATGTAGCCCTCTACCCCAGCAGCCTCAGCGCGAGGGCAGAACTGCTACAGTCACTTCTGACCTCCGAAGACTGGAACTCACTGGCGGTAGAGGCCGAAAACGCCTATACCGCATTACCGGCAATAAACGATTTCATCAGGATCAAGGCCACTGCCCTATTCGAACTCGGTGAATATGCCTCATATATAAAGGAAATGGAGCGTCTGATAGTCTCCGACCCTTCTGACACCGCAATGGTAGTATCCGCATATTCGGGCATAGGTGATGTGTACCACCTGATCGGTGAAACGTCCAAGGCATACAAGGCCTACGACAAAGCCCTGAAAATCAAGCCGCGCCACGCTCCCATTCTGAACAACTACGCCTACTTCCTGAGCATGGAGGGCAAGAAACTGCGCAAGGCCTATGAGATGAGCAAAATCACCGTTGAAGACGAACCGGACAACGCCACCTACATCGACACCTTCGCATGGATACTGCACCTGCAGGGAAAAGACCTCGAGGCAAAGCCGCTCTTCAAGCATGCAATGCTCTACGGCGGCAAGGACAGCGCCGTAATCATGGACCACTACGCAGAAGTCCTCTATTCCCTCCAGGAATACGACCTTGCCAAGGTCTATTGGAATCTCGCAAAAGCCAAGAACACCTCCGGTGAAATACCCGACCTGGACGAAAGGGTCAAGGAACGGATAGACAAGATAAGCAAATGAGTTCCCGTACATCATACCGCATAATAGCATCCGTCTGCACAATACTCTTGTGCACGGTCATGTCTTTCGCTCAGACCAAGGCACAGCAGGACAAGATAGCCCGGCTCGAAAAAGAGATAGCCATTCTCAACAGGCAGATCAAGGACAACAGTGCCCAGAACGCGGACGCCCTGTCAAGGCTTGGGCTCATACAGTCCAAAATACGCAAACGCCAGAGCATCATAGACGAGAGCAACCGCAAGATAGCCGAGATAGACGCAGACATCAAGGCAAAACAGCGCGAAATCGACATCAAGCAGGCCCGCCTCGACACAATGACAATGTACTATGAGAGGCTCGTACTCAGCGCCTACAAAAACAGGGACGCACGGGTCTGGTACATGTACATACTCGCCAGCGACAATCTCGAGCAAGGAGTACGGCGGTACAGTTTCTTCCGCGATCTCTCAAAACAGATGAATGCAGAAGCCGCTGCCATCAATGAATCCAAGGCACAACTCGACGAGGAGAAAGACGCTCTCGTGCACCTGAAATTCGACGCGCAGGTAATGCGCAACAAACAGGTCAAAGAGATGAACACCCTCAAATCAGAAGAGGAGCAGGTCAAGTCATTGAGCGCCAAACTCAAGAGAGACAGGCGCATATACCAGAGCAACCTCGCCGCCAAGAAGCGCCAGGCGGAATCCCTCGAAAAGGAAATACGCAGAGCCATCAACAAGGCCATGGGCAGCACCGCAAGTACCAAGGGCAAGCCCAAGAAACCCGTAGACTACACGCTCGCCGGAGAATTTGTCGCAAACAAGGGCAAACTGCCCTGGCCGGTACAGGGAGCCGTCACATCAAGATTCGGCAAGCAGTTCCATTCTGTATTCAAGAATCTGCAACTGCCTGCAAACAATGGAATCACGGTCGCTGTCGAGCCCGACACTGACGTGTGCGCAGTATTCGACGGCACAGTCGCGCAGATAACCGTACTGCCCGGATACCACCAGTGTATACTCGTCCAGCACGGCAACCATTTCACTCTCTACGCCAAGATCAAGGCCGCTTATGTAAAATCAGGAGACAAGGTCAAGACAGGCCAGAAAATCGGCAAGGTGGACACCATAGCCGGAGAAACGACATTCCACTTCGAGATATGGGACGAAAAGACCCGTCCGCAGAATCCCGAAGTCTGGCTGCGACCGCAATAAAACTATCTAATCAGGAATAGTCCAGACCAGTACATGACGGTCAAATGTCATGTACGCAAGGCTTATCTCCTCTTCCTCCCCGTCATCATCGATAAAGACGGCATCCAATTCACCATCGGATTTGGGGTGGAAATGGTCTATCTCAATCTGTTCGGAAAGATCCAGATCATACTGTCCCGTCTTTTTGAGGACAGCCTCCTTGGCGCACCAATACAGGGCAAGCTGCTTGTTGCGCTCATCCTTGCGCTCCTCGTCATCCTCCAGATCCTCCCTCTCGTCATCAGAAAGGGCCTTTTTCTCGACAGCGGAGAAATCCCTGTCCAGAGACTCGACATCTATGCCGACATCATCATTGTCATTCAGCATAATCGCCACATACTTGTCCGTATGAGTAATGCTGATATTGGTGACATTATTCTCAATATATGGCTTGCCGTTGTCATGATGGGAGAGATATACCTTCTCCTCAAACATATTGTCCAACAGCGCCCTTACGGCGAGTTTCTGCCGGCGCAGTGATTCACTCTTGATGGATGTCATTCCGCGAAGCTCTTCCTCGCTCTCTGTGATGTGCCAAACTCCTATGCGCGAATGCGCAGGATCGTCAAGGTCTTTTGTGAGAAATAGTGCCATAAAAAGTCTATAACGACCGCAAATATAGTGATTTTTACTATCTTTGCAAAGCGGTGAGGCCTGTATGGGCCAATCCGCAAAATGCTTTGAAACCAACCATTTTGATATTTCAACAAATATTATGAAGTACTTGACAAACGACAAACTGACCATCGTCGGCGCAGCCGGCATGATCGGTTCCAACATGGTCAGGCTAACTCACAATGTGTGACTTTATGATGTTTACGAGCCCGGACTCAAAGGAGTCCTCGCCGAAATGAACCAGTGCGGATTCGAGGATGCAAACATCACCTGCACTACCGATCCCGCAGTCGCATTCGACGGAGCCAAATATATCCTCTCTTCCGGCGGCGCACCGCGCAAGGAGGGCATGACCCGCGAGGATCTGCTCAAGGGCAACTGCCAGATTGCCGAGGATTTCGGCAAGAACGTCAAGAAATACTGCCCCGATGTAAAGCACGTTGTGGTCATCTTCAACCCTGCTGACCTTACAGGTCTCGTGGTGCTTCTCCACTCCGGTCTCAAACCCGAGCAGGTCACCACTCTTGCAGCTCTCGACTCCACACGCCTCCAGGAGGCTCTCGCGCTCGAATTCGGCGTAGAGCAGAGCAAAGTGACCGGCGCACATACCTATGGCGGTCACGGCGAGCAGATGGCTGTATTCGCCTCCCAGGTCAAGGTGGACGGCAAACCTCTCAGCGAGATGGAACTCAGCAAGGAGAGATTCGATGAGATCAAGCTCCACACTATCCAGGGCGGTTCCAACATCATCAAACTCCGCGGACGCAGTTCTTTCCAGAGCCCTGCATACAACTCCGTCAAGATGATCGAGGCTGCTATGGGCGGTGACAAGTTCACACTCCCTGCAGGAACATATGTAAACGAAGGCAAATACCACAATGTCATGATGGCTATGCCTACGACTATCGACAAGAAAGGCGTTCATTTCGTAGAGCCTAAGGGTACTGCAGAAGAGATTGCAGCCCTCGACGCTTCTTACGAGCACCTCTGCAAGATGCGTGACGAGATCATCGAGCTCGGCATCATCCCTGCAGTTGCAGACTGGAAGACTCTCAACCCCAATCTGTAGGACATACTTACAATAATATACAATACGTCCGGCGAGACCCGCAAAGTCCGCCGGACGTATTCTTTTTAGGCCCATAGCGCAGCACACACAGCCGCCCTGCCCCAACACTCAATATCGACATTAATCGGCACCCTAACACCCCTTAAAAGCGCAGTCCGTTCCATCCGAGCAAAGTCACGGTCACCCAATGCTTAGGCAACTTGTCTCTTGCACCAGCCCTTATCGCATGATGCCACTCACAGACCACGAACACTCCTGCTCTCCAAGATAATCCACACTGTCTGATGCCCTTACCATTCCCGTTTATCGTTGTCTACGTGCTGGGTGTGCATACATAACGCAAAGAGCCCGCCAGGATTGAATCTCCTGACGGGCTCTGTAGAAAAAGC
>CAZKRZ010000014.1:10420-16141 GCA_964555325.1 uncultured Muribaculaceae bacterium | reverse complement strand
AGGAAAAGAAAGACAGCGCTGCCAAGGAGAAACCCAAGAAAGTCGAGTTGGATCTCGAGCACCGTTTTGACCGTGTCATCAGACTGACCCACAGCTCTATGCTGCTCGGTGACCACTATCTCAACGACGAGGGTACCAAACTCTACTACATCGCTCCGCTGGAAAGCGGCCGCGGACTCTGCGAACTCGATATAAAGGAGGGCAATGTCAAGGTGCTCCAGAGAGGAGTCTCCGGCGCCATCGTCCCTGCCAAGGACGGCAAGTCCATCTATGTATTCTCCGGCATGGGTATCAGGAAGATAGCCCTCTCCGGAGGTCCTTCCAAGCAGATTACATTCTCGGGCGAATTTGAATACAGGCCCCGCGAGGAGCGCGAATACATATTCGAGCATGTCTGGAAGCAGGTGGAGGAGAAATTCTATGACCCCAATATTCACGGAGTTGACTGGGCGTACTATAGGGACAACTACAAGCGTTTCCTGCCCTATATCAACAACAACTTCGATTTCCAGGATCTCCTCTCCGAGCTGCTCGGCGAGTTGAACGGATCGCATACCGGAGCACGCTACTATTATCGCGGCGGAGAGGCTCTCGCCTGTCTGGGAGTGCTCTATGATCTCGAATACAAGGGTGACGGTCTGAAAATCAAGGAAGTGCTGCCTGACGGTCCTATCAATATTGCGGATTCTGGCATCAAGGCCGGGGCTGTCATTGAGAGCATTGACGGTGTCAGCATTGCGGCCGGTGACAACTGGTACCAACTGCTGGCAGGCAAGGCAGGCAAGAAGGTCATTCTCTCTATCAAGAACGGTGGCAAGACGCGTGATCTCATAGTCGAGCCTTCGCGCAGTGACGCTCAGCTCCTCTACAAGAGGTGGGTGCGCCAGCGCGAGGAGATTGTGGAGAAACTCTCCGGCGGCCGTATCGGATATGTGCATGTCAAGGGCATGAACTCCGAGAGCTTCCGCGAGGTGTATTCCAAGGCATTGGGCAAATACCGCACCTGCGATGCCCTTATCGTGGATACCCGTCACAACGGCGGCGGCTGGCTGCACGATGACCTCGCCACATTCCTGAGCGGCAAGGCATATATCGAGTTCCGTCCCCGAGGCCAGTATATCGGCACAGAGCCGTACAGCAAGTGGACCAAGCCGTCATGCGTGCTGATGGGCGAGGACAACTACTCGGATGCTTGCGGTTTCCCTTACACATACAAGACTCTGGGTATAGGCAAACTGATAGGCGCACCGGTGCCCGGCACCATGACCGCGGTATGGTGGGAGTATCAGATAGACCCTACGATCGTGTTCGGTATCCCCGAGGTCGGTTCCTACGGACTCAAGGAGAAGACATACATCGAGAACTATCAGATCGAGCCTGACGTGCTGGTCTACAACTCTCCTGCCGACGAACTTTCCGGCAAGGATGTGCAGTTGGAGACCGCTGTCCGCGAAATGCTCGCCGAGGTAGGAAAGTAATATCCATCAAATCAGAACGATATGACAAAATTATATAGAGTCAAGAAGGGACGCGTATTTGCAGGCGTCTGCACGGGACTCGGAGAGTATTTCGATATAGATCCTGTGATAATCAGGCTTATATGGGTGGCGGCAGGTTTCTTTACCGCCGGAATCGGAGCTCTCATCCTGTACTTTATTGTAGCCTTGATTATCCCCACAAGGCCTGAAATAGACATTCAGTAACAGAGAATATATGACGAAAAGATTCTTCTTCGCCGCGGCGGTTTCCGTCCTGTCGGCCACATCCATCGCCGTGTCTGCAGATGCCCGCGGCATCTATCACAAGGGCTGGATTGACTTCAACAAGAACGGACGCAAAGACGTGTACGAAGATCCTGCACGTAGCCGTTCGGAGAGGGTTGAGGACCTCCTCCGCCAGATGACTCTGGAGGAGAAGACCTGCCAGTTGGCGACCCTGTACGGATATTGCAGGGTGCTGCCTGATTCTCTTCCCAATCCGGAGACCTGGCCCAACCGTGTCTGGAAAGACGGCATCGCCAATATCGACGAGATGCACAACGGTGTCGGAAAGGGATATTTCCTGAACTATGACATGATATGGCCCTATGGCAACCATGTCAAGACTCTGCATACCATACAGAAATGGTTCGTCGAGGAGACGAGGCTCGGTATCCCGGCAGAGTTTTCCAACGAGGGTATCCACGGTCTCAACCACACCAAGGCCACTCCGCTGCCTGCACCTATAGCCATCGGCTCTACCTGGGACAGGGATCTGGTCCTCAAGGCAGGACAGATTGCCGGTCATGAGGCCAGCCTCATCGGCTATCACAGCGTGTATGCTCCTATCCTGGATGTGGCGCGTGACCCGAGGTGGGGACGTATCGTCGAATGCTATGGCGAGGACCCTTATCTCATCGCCGAACTCGGTGTGCAGATGTCCAAGGGTATACAGGAGTCCGGCGTCGCATCCGGTCTCAAGCATTTCGCCGCTTACAGCATGCCCAAGGGTGGGCGTGACGGCCAGTGCCGCACCGATCCGCACATCAATCCCCGTGAACTCCACGAGATCTATCTCTATCCCTTTGCAAAGGTGATACGCGAGGCGCATCCCTGGGAGGTGATGAGCAGCTATAACGACTGGAACGGCGAGCCTGTGTCCGCATCGCATTATTTCTTGACGGAACTCCTGCGTGACACTTACGGATTTGACGGGTATGTAGTCAGCGACAGCCAGGCCGTCGAATATGTATATACCAAGCATGAGGTTGCTCCGACATACGAGGATGCCATTAGGCAGATATTGGAGGCGGGTCTCAATGTGCATACCAATTTCCATCAGCCCGAGGAGTTTGTAGAGCCCCTGCGCAACGGTATTGCCAGCGGTCTCATTTCCATGGATGTGGTGGACCAGAGGGTGCGCGAGGTGCTGGATGTCAAATTCCGCCTCGGACTCTTTGACAATCCTTATACCGGTGATGGCAAACGCGCTGAGGCAGAGGCCGGTGCGCATTACAATGAGGACTTTACCCTGCAGATGGGCCGCGAGGCTGTGGTGCTGCTCAAGAATGAGGAGTCCATCCTGCCTCTCGACAAGAACAAGGTCAAGAAAGTCCTTGTAGCAGGTCCGCTCGCCGATAATACCCATTATATGACCAGCCGTTACGGCCCTAACGGTATCCCCGGCATCAGCATGTACAAGGGTATCAAGGAATATCTCGGCAATTCCGCAGAAGTGGTCTACAGCAAGGGCTGCAATGTCGTGGACAAGGGATGGCCCGAGAGCGAGATTCTCCCTGAGCCTATGAGCGAAGAGGAGACAGCCGCCATCGATGCCGCCGTTGCCGCAGCTGAAGGTGCGGATGTCATCGTGGCTGTGCTTGGCGAGGATGATTTTATCGTCGGCGAAAGCCATTCCCGTACTTCCCTGGACCTGCCTGGCAGGCAGCCGCAGCTGCTCGAGGCTCTGTACAAGACAGGCAAACCGGTAGTCCTCGTGCTCATAAACGGACGTCCGCTGACCATCAATTGGGCAGACAAGTATATTCCTGCGATCGTGGAAATGTGGTTCCCTGCATATCAGGGCGGCCAGGTGCTGGCGGAGACCCTGTTCGGTGACAACAACCCGAGCGGCAAACTGACAGTCACATTCCCCAAGACAATAGGCGAAATCGAGTATAACTTCCCCTTCAAGAAAGGTTCGCACAACGGTCAGCCGCGCAACGGAGATCCCAACGGCAGCGGATATACCCGTATCGGCGGCGCATTGTATCCGTTCGGCTATGGTCTGAGTTATACAACATTCGAATATGCCGGTCTGGAAGTCTCCAAGACAGCCGACGGCAATGTCGCGGTGTCATTCGATCTGACCAACAGCGGTTCCCGTGAGGGTACGGAGGTGGTCCAGCTCTATGTGAGGGACGAGTACAGTTCCGTGGTCACATACGACAGTGTGCTGCGTGGCTTTGAGAGGGTGAGCCTCAAACCGGGCGAGACCCGTAAAGTGAGGTTTACACTGACTCCGGAAGACCTGCAGATCCTCGATAAGCAGATGAAATGGACCGTCGAGCCCGGTGATTTCCAGGTGAGGGTCGGAGCGAGTTCCGAGGATATACGCCTTACCGGCAAGTTCACTATGTAAGGAGGACATTCATCCGGATGGATAACGGCAACATAGTCATCAAAGGGGCGAGGGTAAACAACCTCAAGAATATCGATATGGAAATCCCGCGGTCACGCCTTGTCGTGGTCACGGGAGTTTCCGGTTCCGGCAAATCCTCGCTGGCGTTCGATACCCTCTTTGCCGAAGGGCAGAGGCGTTATGCGGAGAGTCTGTCTTCGTATGCGAGGCAGTTTCTCGGGCGCATGTCCAAGCCGGATGTGGACAGGATAGAGGGCATTCCGCCGGCTATCGCTATAGAGCAGAAGGTCATTACGCGCAATCCGCGCTCGACCGTGGCGACCACTACGGAGATATATGACTATCTGCGTCTGGTATTTGCCCGTATAGGGCGTACATATTCTCCCGTCAGCGGACGGGAGGTGCAGGCGTCGACAGTGTCGGACGTGCTGGATGCGATAGAGGCTTCGGGTGCGAAGACATTGTATATACTCGCCGATGTGGGCTGGGACAGGAGAGAAGACAAGGTTGAACTGATGCTTTCGCTCAAGGAGCAGGGGTACAGCCGCTTTTTCTCGGATGCGGTCGTCCGTATCGAGGATGTCATGCGCAGTGCCGGGGAAGGGGAGTATCCCGATAAGCTCTATCTGTTGATAGACAGGTTGAAAGCCCCCTTTGACAGGGACAGGCTGATAGCATCGGTATCAGAGGCGTTCTCACAGGGCGGCGGCGATATGCTGATCAATGCGGACGGTGTTATGCAGGCATTCTGCGACCGTTTTGAACTGGACGGTATCAAGTTCCGCAGGCCGGACGAGTACCTGTTCAGCTTTAACAGCCCCCTCGGTGCGTGCCCGACCTGCGGAGGACTCGGCAAGGTCATAGGCATAAGCGAGGACTTGGTCGTGCCGGACAAGAGCCGCAGCATTTATGACGGTGCGATAGCGTGCTGGCGCGGAGAGAAGATGGGATGGTTCAAGGATCGTCTCGTCGCGGTGTCCGGGCGTTACGGCATCGACATATTCACTCCCTGGTGCAATCTGCCGCAGGAGCAGAGGGACATCATCTGGAACGGCCACAGTGTGGAGGGCGACGATGAGTCGATAGTGGGGCTGAGAGAATTCTTTGACTGGGTGGAGACCCAACGTTACAAGATACAGTACAAGTATATGCTGAGCCGTTTCAGCGGCAAGACTTCCTGCCAGGATTGCGGAGGGAGCCGCTTGCGCAAGGAGGCTCTGTATGTGCGCGTCGGCGGCCGCAATATCGCCGAGGTGCTGGATATGAATGTGGATGAGGCGCTGGAGTGGTGCGATTCGCTCGAATTGAGCGACACGGAGAGAAAGGTGGCGGAAGAGCCGTTGAAAGAGACGGTGGACAGGCTGCGTTGCATCAAGGATGTGGGACTGTCGTATCTGACATTGTCCCGTACCTGCAACACCCTCTCCGGAGGCGAGAACCAGAGAATCAATCTGGTGACCGCGTTAGGCAGTTCGCTGGTAGGGTCCATGTATATTCTCGATGAGCCGAGCATCGGTCTGCATCCTCGTGACACAGAGAGACTTATAAGTGTGCTCAAACGCTTGCGCGATATTGGCAATTCGGTGATAGTCGTCGAGCATG
>CAZKRZ010000014.1:0-10400 GCA_964555325.1 uncultured Muribaculaceae bacterium | reverse complement strand
TCGTGTTTGAGGGCAATGCTTCCGGTGACATTCCGGAGGAGGTGGTGAAACGCTCTCTGACCCTGCAGTACATGCGTGGCAGCAAGCGCATGTATACCCGTGAGAAACGGGACTGGCGCTATTCTGTCGATGTGCAGGGGGCGATGGAGCACAATCTCAAGGACATAACGGTCAAGTTCCCTCTCGGGGTGCTGACCGTGGTCACGGGAGTGTCTGGTTCCGGCAAATCCTCGTTGGTCGGGGATATATTGTATCCGGCGCTGTACAGGCATATCAACGAGTCGGGCGACCTGCCGGGGACATTCCGCGGTCTGGGCGGTGATATTGAGCGCATAGACCGCGTGGAATATGTGGACCAGAATCCTATAGGCAAGAGCACCCGTTCCAATGCCGTAACCTATCTCAAGATATACGATGAGATACGCAAACTGCTTGCAGAACAGCAGTATGCCAAGATAAACGGATTTGGGCCTTCGTATTTCTCATTCAACCAGGACGGAGGGCGTTGTCCCGAATGCCAGGGGGATGGTGTCGTCAAGATAGAGATGCAGTTTATGGCTGATGTGACGATGGTGTGCGAGGAGTGCGGCGGCAAGCGTTTCAAGCCCGAAGTGCTGGAGGTCCGATATAGGGACAAGAATGTGGACGACATACTCGGCATGAGCGTGGACGAAGCGATAGAGTTCTTCGGAGCAGGCAAGGAAGAGAGGGCGAAAAACATTGCCCGTCGTCTCGGGGCGCTTGCTGATGTCGGACTGGGCTATATCAAACTCGGGCAGAGCAGTTCCACCCTCTCGGGAGGTGAGAGCCAGCGTATCAAGCTCGCGTATTTCCTCTCGATGAGCGAGACATCCGGCGTCAAGGCAGGGGAGAAGATCCTGTTTATGTTTGACGAGCCGACTACGGGACTGCATTTCAATGATGTCGAGAAACTGCTCAAGGCATTTGATGTACTGCTCGCCAAGGGGCATAGCCTCGTGGTCGTGGAGCACAATGTGGATGTCATACGCGCGGCGGACTGGGTCATAGATATGGGGCCCGATGCAGGAGATGCAGGAGGCCGTGTGGTATTTGAGGGGACTCCGGAGCGGATGATAGCCGAGGCGGATACATTTACAGCCCGGTATATCAGATAGAGCCGGATTGCGGCAGCCCTGTCGGGCAGAATACGCGGATATATGAAAAAGGGGAAAGTACTTGTCGTGGATGACAATGCCGGTATCAGACAGGCATTGAAGATCTTGCTCCCGGCGCATTTTGCGGAGGTGGAGGCGATACCTTCTCCTGCGACATTGGTATCTGTGCTGGAGAGTTTTCGTCCGGATGTCGTGCTGCTGGATATGAATTTCAAGACGGAAATCAATACCGGCAACGAGGGGCTCTATTGGGTAGGAGAACTCAAGAAAATGGCCCCGGAAGTGGAGGTGGTGCTGTTTACGGCATACGCCGACATATCTTTGGCGGTGGAGGGTATGAAACGCGGGGCGTTTGATTTCATAGTCAAGCCCTGGGACAATGCCAGATTGATAGAGGTGCTCGACGCCGCATGCGACAAGTCCAGAAAGGCGTCCGGGAGGGTCGCCTGCAAGCCGGATGACGCGCCCGGCATGTATTGGGGTACATCATCGATGATGTCATTGGTACGCAAGACTATAGCCAAAATAGCCCCGACTGACGCCACTGTGCTCATCACCGGAGAGAACGGTACGGGCAAAGACCTGCTTGCCAGGGAGATACATGCCCTGAGCCTGCGGAGGGACAAGCATCTCGTCGCGGTCGACGCCGGAGCCATAACGGAGACATTGTTTGAGAGCGAACTTTTCGGGCATGTAAAAGGCGCATTTACAGATGCGCATTCGGACCATGTAGGGAAGTTCGAGCAGGCTGACGGGGGCACGCTTTTCCTCGATGAGATAGGCAATATACCTCCGCACCTGCAGGCAAAACTGCTGCGTGCCATACAGAGCCGCAGCGTGGTCCGGGTGGGAGGAAGCAGACAGATACAGGTGGATATACGCCTGGTGTGTGCCACCAATATGGATTTGGAGGCCTTGGTGCGCGAGGGGCGTTTCCGCGAAGACCTGTATTATCGTATCAATACGGTCCATATCGCGCTGCCGCCTTTGCGTGAGCGCAGGGAGGATATAGTGCCTCTGGCAGAACGGTTTATTAAAGAATTTGCACAGAAGTACCGCAGGAATATAGAGGGATTGGACAGCGCTGCGCAGGCGGCATTGGAGGCGCATCGCTGGAACGGCAATATCCGCGAGCTGCGCAATGTCATCGAGCAGGCCGTGATCCTATCGGACGGAGGGGTATTGTCATCGGAGGACATCCGCCTGCCGCATTTCAACGGCTATCAGCCGGCGGTCAGGAACGGATCTACCGATGAGGAACAGCAGGTGCGAGACGCTGTATCGCGCTGTGGGGGAAATATCTCCGCTGCCGCCAAGATGTTGGGTGTCAGCAGACCGACATTGTATGCCAAAATGAAGAAATACGGGCTGTGACATTCACTGTGTGGCATATCGTGGGAGTGGGTGTGGTCTGTGCGGTCATTGCGGCTGTGCTGGCGTCTCTGCGTACGCGGCGCAAGGACATTGACCGGGTAGCCTATATGATGGATGCCCTGGAGGACGGGGAATTGAATTTCCGTTTCCGCGACAGGGGGAGATTCAACCGCACTCTTAACCGCATTCGCACGATATTCGAAAAGCAGCGGCAGGAGCACGAGCAGGATTCGTGGGCCAAACTGATACGGGTGCTTACGCACGAAATCATGAATACTGTGTCGCCGATTGCGTCCTTGTCGGATGCGCTTGCGGCGTCTGTGGATGAAAAAGGGCATAGTGAGCTGGATGTCAAGGCGGGGCTGGAGACCATTTCGGATTCGTCCCGTAATCTGGTCAAGTTTGTGGAGACTTATAGGGAACTCAGCGGCGTGTCGAGGCCAGTCAGGCGTGCGGTGGAGCTGGATGCGCTGGTAGCCAGAGTGACAGGGCTTGAGAGTGAACTCGTTGCAGGCATGGGCGCATCGTGCGATTATTCGGCGTCGGAGCCGGATCTGATGATATATGCCGACGAGGAGCAGATTTCGAGAATATTCATCAATCTGATTAAGAATGCCTTGCAGGCAGGTGCGAAGCATATCAGCATAGTGGCGTCCTTGGATGCGGATGATGAGACTGTCATCAGGATAGCCAACGACGGCGCACCTATACCTCCCTCCAGCCAGGAACAGATATTCGTTCCTTTCTTTACGACCAAGGAAGATGGCTCCGGCATAGGGCTTTCGCTTGCCCGGCAGATTATGCGCCGGCACAACGGCTCCATCGACCTGCTCAAGAGCGACCTATCCGAGACCGTATTCGAACTCCGTTTCCGCTGATGCTGACGGATTGTGCCGTAGAAACATTATGTTTGTAATATAAGTAAGTTGTTGCAAATGAAAGAACTCAAATGTCCCGAGTGCGGAAGCGTCTTTTCCGTGGATGAAGCCGATTACGCGTTTATAGTCAGCCAGGTAAGAGGGGCTGAATTCGATGCGGAAGTGAAACGCCGTGTTGCCGAACTCCATGACCGTCAGCAGGCGGAGGAGCGGATGCGCACTGCATCGAAAGAAAAGGATCATCAGGCCGAATTGTTTGAGAAAGAGCAGGCTATCAATGCCAGGGATGGCGAGATTGCCAGGCTTAGGGAGCAGCTTGCCGCTATGGACGACAGGCAGAGACTGGCTGTCGGGAATGCCGTCGCCGACATGGACAAGGAGATAGCGTCATTGAAAACAACTATCGCTCAAAAAGATGGCGAGATGCGTATTGCATTGCTCCAGGAGCAGCAGCGCAGCAAGGAATCCCTGCAGGAGAAAGACGCGGAGATAGCCAGACTACGTGCTGACGCCGAGTTGGACAGTTCCCGTGCAGCATTGCAGGAGAAGTCAATCAGGGAGGATTATGAAAACCGCCTGAAAGTGGCGCAGGAGCAGGTGGATTATTACAAGGATCTCAAGACGCGCCTGTCCACCAAGATGGTGGGAGAGACTCTCGAGGCCCATTGCAGCAATGTGTTCAACGCTGAGATGCGCCCGATGTTCCCCAATGCCTATTTTGAGAAAGACAATGACGCCTCGGGAGGCTCCAAGGGGGATTTTATCTTCCGTGACCGGGAGGATGGTGTCGAATATATCTCGATAATGTTCGAGATGAAGAATGAAATGGACAGGACTGCGACCAAGCACAAGAACGAGGATTTCTTTAAAAAACTCGATGAGGACCGAAAGGCCAAGAACTGCGAATATGCCGTGCTTGTGTCCCTGCTAGAACCGGACAGCGAACTGTACAATACCGGCATTGTGGATGTATCCTACCGTTATCCCAAGATGTATGTGATACGGCCGCAGTTCTTCAAGTCGATGATTACGCTGCTGGTGAATGCCGCCAAGAATACGGTCAAGTACCAAAAGGAACTACAGTTGGCGCGTAGTCAGAGTGTGGATGTGACTAATTTTGAGAATCAGCTGCTGGATTTCAAGGAGGGATTCTCGCGCAATTATCGTCTCGCGAGCGAAAAGTTCAAGACCGCCGTGGACGAAATCGACAAGTCTATCGCTCATCTGCAGAAAATCAAGGACAATCTGTTAGGCTCCGAGAATAATCTCCGTCTTGCCAATGACAAGGCTGATGCGCTTACTATCAAACGCCTGACGCGGGGTAATCCCACGATGAAGGCTAAATTTGACGAGGCGCGCGCCCAGGCAGGTGACAGCGCCATGGATAGCCAGTAGGCTGCTATGGGGCTCATTCCGTAGAGGCATCTCGGGGATTGCCCGTTGCGTTTTAACGTCGTGATTTGCCGGGAGTCTCGGGGGATTATTGGGGATTGTATAGGAGGTGTAAACGGAAAGTGTAAAGTCGGGTGTAAAGATTTTACACTTTTTGTTTAGGGAGGTTTGCGCGAAGTGGCAGGCAGTCAATATGTTGCACATAGTGGCACGGTCGGTGCTTGCAGGTGGCATGTGATAACATGTCATTGTATCGAAGATGAAAAGCAAGACCATAGCAGGCATTCTGTGCGCAATAATGATAGTGCCGCTCTCCATGGCAGCCGCATCGGCGCAGCCAGATGAATCCGTGAAGATGACGCTGCAGGAGTGCATGCGCTATGCGGTATCCAATTCGACCCGGATGCGCATCCGCCAGGCGGAGACCGGCGACGCCCGTATAGACCGCAGAGACGCCGCCCTCGCATTGTTTACCCCTCAAATAAATGCACAGACCTACGCCTATTACAATTTTGGCCGCAGCATAGACCCGCAGACCAATACCTATTTCAATACCACCTCCTTTCACAACAATTACGGCATTTCGCTGGGCTATGAACTGTTCGACGGCTTCCGCGCAGTGAACAACTACCGCATCTCGAAGACGGGGCTGCTCATAGCCGGCTCGATGGAGAAACAGGCAGAGGCCGATATTTGCCTCGCTGTCATGGAGGCGTATTACAATGTGGTCTATTACAAGCGTTTGTGCGAAGTCTATGAGGAACAGCTTGCCACCGCGGAGCAGGCTCTTGCCAAGGCGAAACGCCAGGAGGAACTGGGGCAGAAAGGGCATGCCGATGTCGTGGAGATGGAGGCGGATCTGGCGGACCGTCAGTACGAACTCACCACGGCCTACAATGCGTATCTGAGCCAGAAGATGACCCTTTCTGACTTGATGTTCTGGCCTCTGGATGAGGAACTTGTGATTGACAGTTCCATACCAGGATGCGAGCCCGAGCCCATATCCGCAACTGCGGTGGTGGACTTTGCCCTCGAACACAACCCCTCGGTCATGATTGCATCCTGGCAAAAGCAGAATGTGCAACGCGAACTGAACACCGCCAGGTGGCAACTGCTGCCCTCATTGGGACTGTATGCCGGCTGGAGCACCAGTTACTACACCTATCAGGGGTCGCAGACCGCCGGATTCTCCAACCAGTTCCGCAACAATGGCGGTGAATATGTGGAACTTACACTCTCGATTCCCATCTGGAACCGCCTTGGAGGTCATTCCCGTATCAGCAGGAAGCGTAATGCCCTCGACCGTGCCAATGCCGAATTAGACAGCAGACGCAGGGAGGTCGAGAGCGAGGTGCGTCGCGCCATACAGGACAGAGACGGGGCAGCGACGGCCTATCAGCAGGCGCAGCGCCGGGCGGAGGTGCAGGATGAGGCCTATGCGCTGAATCTGAAGAAACTCGAGCAGGGACTGGTCTCACCTCTGGAATTCCAGACGGCGAACGGCAATTATCTGCGTGCCAAGGCCGACGAGATGAACAGCCTGTTCAAATACCTCATCAAACAGGCGGTAGTGCGCTATTATAACGGAGTGGAATATATTGACCAATAATTGATTGTCGAATGAATCCCCTCCTCGCGGTAGTTTGTCATCGGGAGGGATGGACGGAGTAACTGAATCTACGATTTATGGACAAGATTATAAAAAAGAAGACGGGCTGGCGTGCGGCATTCTCCAAGAAGGCATTGCCCTGGTGGATAGGTGCGTTGCTGGCAGCATTTGTAGTGTATCTGATTGCGCGCCCGAGCGGCAAGACCCTGCGCGTGTCCGAGGACGCCATCATATTCTCTGATGTGCAGAGAGGAGAATTCAATGACTATATCCGTATCGGAGGGCGTGTGCAGCCGATGACGACTGTGCAGTTGAGCCCGCAGGAGGGCGGTATAGTGCAGACAATTCTGGTAGAGGAGGGCTCTATGGTCAAGGCCGGGCAGCCGATTCTGGTTCTGAGCAATGACAATCTGGACCTGCAGATACTCAATTCCGAAGCGGAACTGGCTGAGAAAGAGAATATTCTCCGCAATACGCAGATTCAGATGGAGCAGCAGAAACTGGATGTGCGCCAGAATGAATTGGAATACGGTACCCAGGTGGAGCGCCTGCGCCGGGCATACGAGCAGCAGAAAGCTCTCTATGGAGATAGGCTCATCGCCCGCGAGGACTATCTCAAGGCCGAGGAGGACTACAATCTGGCGAAGCAGAAATACGAACTTATCCGTGAGCGCTCAAGGCAGGACAGCCTGTATCGCGGCACGCAGATAGACCGTATGGAAGAGAGTCTGGACAATATGCTCCTCAATATGCAGATGATACGCAGGCGCAAGAGCAACCTCATAGTCAAAGCGCCGATTGACGGGGAATTGGGGCTGCTGGATGTCGTTCTGGGCCAGAGCATTGCGAGCGGAGTCAAGATAGGGCAGATCAATTCCGTCGGGTCCTACAAAGTGGAGGCGCAGATAGACGAACACTATATCGACCGCGTCATTGCGGGTCTCGGCGCTACTTTCGAGCGTCAGGGGGAGACCTATTCTACCATAATACGCAAAGTCTATCCGGAAGTGCGTGACGGCAAGTTCAAGGCGGAGTTCAAGTTCGAGGGGCAGCAGCCCGACAATATCCGCAGCGGTCAGACCTATTATCTCAATCTCCAGCTCGGTCAGCCCGAAGAGGCTGTGCTGATACGCCGTGGCAGTTTCTACCAGAATACCGGAGGCAAATGGATTTATGTTGTAAGCAAAGAGGGCGGCAAGGCTGTCCGCAGGGAAATACGCATAGGCCGTCAAAACCCTCAGTATTATGAGGTTATCGAAGGACTCGAGCCGGGCGAAAAGGTCATCGTCTCGGGCTATGACACTTATGGAGACAGTGATGTTCTTGTATTCTAAAAACTATTGAAAATGAAAATAAACGGAAAGACAGGCGTTTCGACGCTGATCAACATACTCGGTATGAGCATTGCCTTCGCCACCGCCATACTGCTGATGGTGCAGGTGCGTTGGCATGCCACCTACAACAAGGGCTTCGAGGGGCACGAGAAGGTATTTCTGCTGGAAAACAAACTCATAGATGACAGTGTGTGGTCGGCTAATCTTTCGCGCCCTGTCATCAATTGCCTTGAGGACGCATCTTCCAATATCATGAGCGTGGCGACCACATGGAATTTGTCCGGATATGTATTCCATCCGGAATCAGACAACGAATCGTCTGTGGCAATTGCGGTCATGGCGGCTGACAGTGCCATATTCAGCGTATATCCCTTTGAATGGGTGGAGGGTTCTGCCAGGGAATTCTGCGCCGCAGATGCCGCTGTTATAAGCGAGGGTGTTGCCAGGACTCTGTTCGGAGAGGAAAGTGCAGTCGGAAAAGTCCTATTGGACGGCTACGGCGGCAGGAAACACATAGTTGGAGTTGTCAAAGAACCCCAGCGTAACGGCAGTTTCAACTTCGGCATGATTTTCAATCTCGGAGATGAGTCTATTGACGACAGGTCGGAATGGTCGTTTATAGCATTTCTGCGGCTGGATGATCCGTCGGCGGCAGGTGAGACGGAAGCCGGCATAGAGGATGTGCTCTTGACTTTGTTTGATGTGGAAGCGACAGAGGATGCGGTGCAGGAACTGCGTGACGGTGTGCGCCTTTCCAATCTGCACGATGCGCATTTTGAACGCGATCTCCAGGCGGCGACTGCCAGCAGGCCGGTTGTGATCTCTCTTGCTGCCATTGCAGTGCTGCTGATAATCATCGCTGTTATCAACTTCATCAATTTCGCATTTGCCGAGATTCCTTTCCGGATCAAATCGATAAATGTACGGAAGGTCTTCGGCGAAAACCGTGTCTCTTTGATATGCAGTCAGTTGCTGCGTGCTGCGCTGTTGGCGCTCATCGCCTTTGCCCTCGCAATAGGGATGGTGCATATCGTCTCCGGGACACCGATTGCCTCACATATTTCCGGCAGCCTTGCATTTGGTGACAATATGGGACTGCTGGCGGTGCTGTTGGCCGTTGCGGTGCTTTCCGCCGTTGTTGCAGGTATTGCTCCTGCATTGTATTCGACTTCCCAGCCGGCGGCATTGGTGCTCAAGGGCTCTTATTCGACCAGCGTCAAAGGTAGGCTGTTCAGGAATTGCCTCGTATCGCTGCAGTTCGTGCTGTCGTTTGTATTCATTGTCAGTGCTCTCTTTGTAAGGGTGCAGCTGCGCTATATGCAGGATTCGGATATGGGTTTCGAGCGAGAGAATATTCTGCAGGTCTGGATTGGCGGCGCCGCGGGGAGCGTAAAGGACTCTCTTTCCGACAAATTGCAGCAGAACAGTTCGATCGTGGATGTGACATTCGCCGACAATCTTCTGGTCTCTAATTTTAAGATGAACTGGGGACGAGAGGGGACTGACGGCAGCCAGATTTCTATGGATGTCCTCCCTGTATCAGACAATTTCGTGGATTTCTTCGGCATTGACATTGTCGAGGGACGGGATTTCCAGCCGTCGGACAACGAAAGCGAAAACGGCTGCTTCATCGTCAACGAGAGTTTCATGCAGGCGTTTCCGGGTTTTCAGGTAGGGAGCCTGCTCTACGGGCATAGGGCGGAGTGTGAAATAATAGGAGTGGCGAAGGACTTTAATTCCAAGCCGTTGCAGCATTCCATCTCGCCATTTGTGCTATATAACTGGGGACGGAATCCCTGGCGCTCGTTCAGTGTGATGTATGTCAAGTTGGCTGCCGGTGCAAAACTCTCCGATGTGGACAAGTATATACGCGCCACCGTATGTGAGTTTGACCAAGCACAGGAGGCTGACCGAATCAATGTGCGCTACCTAGATGAATGGATACAGCTGATGTACACAGAGGAGCAGACGCTCGGCAGACTTATATCAATCGCCTCCGTGGTTGCTCTGCTCATTGCCCTTATAGGCATTATCGGGCTGATATTCTTCGAGACCCGCTTTATCCGCAAGGAGATAGCCATAAGGAGGGTCAACGGTGCCACCGTCCGCGATATTCTCTCGATGATAGGCTGGAAATACATGCTGCTGGTGCTGATAAGTTTCGTGGTGGCGTCTCCCATCGCATGGTGGGCCATGTCGATGTGGCGCAGCGGTTTCGCCAGCCAGGCACCCATTCCGCTCTGGATATTCTTGGTGGCGTTGGTGCTCGTGTCGGCCGTCACTTTGCTCACGATGGTACTCCAGAGTTGGAGGGCGGCAAATGCCAATCCTGTGGACTCTCTCAAGAATGAATAGGAAAAGATTTAGGAAACAAATAGTCAATGAATTCAATATTATGATACAAGTTACAAACCTCAGCAAAATCTTCCGCACGGAAGAAATCGAAACAACCGCGCTGAACGGCGTCAGTTTTGAAATCAAGGACGGTGAATTCGTCGCGGTCATGGGCCCTTCCGGTTGCGGCAAGTCCACTCTGCTCAACATCTTGGGTCTGCTGGACAATCCGAGCGAAGGCTCCTACAAGCTGCTCGACACCGAAGTGGCGAAACTCAAGGAGAAAGAGCGCACCAAGTTCCGCAAGGGCAATATCGGCTTTGTGTTCCAGAGCTTTAACCTC
>CAZKRZ010000013.1:9226-16399 GCA_964555325.1 uncultured Muribaculaceae bacterium | reverse complement strand
GAATGCAGAGTTTATCGAGAAAGCCATTGGGAAATCAGAGGAAGAAGTACGAGCAGAACATCAGAATGAAATGACAACAGAAAGAGACAGGCGTAATCAAGAGACTTTTAAGATCAACAAGGCACTTGAGGAAGAGCGTGAAAAGATTGCGAAGAGCATGCTCTCCAAGGGCTATTCGGCTGAAGATATTGCTGACATTACCGGTCTGTCAATCGACGAGATTGAAAAACTACGATGACCGGGAATGGCGAGGGGTATATAGCAATATTAACAGGCACAAGCATAAAACAGCCACATTGCTATCCCTTGAATAAAAAGCCATAAACAGGTTAGACAAAAAAACAGCACTCCAAAAGACAGATGAAAACTTTTGGAGTGCTGTTTATTTACAATCTGATCATACCGGTTTACAGCAATCAACTATATAACTCTTCTGGCGGTTCATTGTCATCTTCCAGCCCTGCCGTATAACTGTCTGACTGAGGACGCGGAGGCACCGTAGTCTCCAGAAGCACTGTGCCGGACGCACGTGCAATAATATGGAACTCAGCCACATCCGCAGGCACCAACACCGTCTCGCCTCTGCGGACAACAGTCTGACAAAGGGCCCCGTCCGGCTGCGAATCATCCTCCGGGACCACAACCGCCGCTTCTCCTGCTACACATGTATAGGTAGCAAAACTGTCCGATGCTCCGGCAGACACCCTCACCGGCTCCGATATGCGTCGTGCCGTCACCACAAACTGCGGCACGCTTGCCAAGATACCGCCCTCGCCCCCCGTATTGCAGGTCTCATATTTTTTGTAATCAATAAAGTCAAATGCCGTTTCGAGATTGAGATTGGATTCAGAATCCGGGTCAGGAACTCCCCAACCGAACAGGCGGAAATCCAGAGGCGACGATTCCGCAATCTCACAGACAGTAATCCGGCCCGACAGGCAGTGTACTGTACCAGGCTTTACCATAAAGCAATCCCCGGGGGCGGCTTCCACAGCATGCAGAAGCCCCTCTACAGAGCCATCCATACATGCATCATAAAACTCTGAGGAATCCACATCCCTGCCAAAGCCAAGATACACTTTTGCACCCGGCTCTGCATCAATGACATACCACAACTTCGCCTTGCCGAGGAAATCGAAGCGCTGCTCGGCAACCTCATCCCCTGGACACACCAGCAACGGACTGCGCCCGCCCACCGATAATGTCTTGATACACACAGGAAACTGACGGCCATAATAATTGAACACATCGTCCCCGACAACTCTCTCCATATAGGTATCCATCACCTCGCCGATGGTATCCGTAGACAACCATCCGTTGCGTATGACAGAATCCTGATAGCCCAAATCCGCAAGTTGGACCACAGAGCCTTCCTGCTCTTCGGCAATAGGCTCGAACAGAAGCGGATACAGTTTCTTTTCTACTTCCATACCAATGCTATTCTATCGGTAGCAGCAATCCTTCCGCCGCCTTTGCGGCTGCGGCTTCCCCTGCTATCTTACGGGCAATTTCCAATCCGAATGCCACGCTATATCCGGCACTGCGGCCGCTGATGATATTGCCACAGGTAACGGCAGGCTTTTTGACGAATTCAGCCCCTTTGGAGACAAGCGTATCCTCAAATCCGTCGAAGCATGTCATTTCAACGCCCTCAAGACCGTCCAACTGACCAAGAACAAGGCCGGGTGCGGCGCAAATGGCAGCCACGCAACCGCCTGCCGCGGCATGGGACTTCATCATCGCGATGAGTGTCTTGCATTCGGCGAGATTTCGGCTGCCCGGCATTCCTCCGGGGAATACCATCACATCGCCTGTATCTGGAGCGACCATATCCAACGTAGTGTCCACACTGACCGTAAGTCCGTGCGACGAGACCACAAACGGGTCCTCTCCTATGCCGGTCAGCAGGACATCCACTCCTGCGCGCATCAGCACATCACGGGTAGCCAGAGCTTCAATGTCTTCGAAGCCGTCTGCCAAAAAGATATAAGCTGTCTTCATAAATAATATGTCATTTTCTGATGATAACCCTCTCTATACGCTTGGGGACTGATGTAAATATCTCATAAGGGATAGTCCCGAGTATGGATGCAAGTTCCTCCGCTGTCGGATCCTCTCCGAATATCGTCACTGTATCTCCTGCCTGCGCGTCCACGCCTGTGACATCCAGCATGCACATATCCATACATATATTGCCTATCGTAGGCACTCTGTGACCATGCAGAGAGAATGAAGCCCTCCCACAGCCAAGGTGTCTGTCTATGCCGTCCGCATACCCCACCGGAATGGTGGCAATCCTTTTGCCCCCCTCTCCGACATGTCCGTGACGCCCGTAGCCAATAGTGTCCGACGGATCTGTCAAATCCTTGACCTGCAATATCTTCACCTTGAGTGACGCCACCGGAGAGAGTTTCACACCGGGCAGCGCGCTGATACCGTATATGCCTATGCCCAGCCTGACCATATCGAACTGATATTCGGGGAAACGCTCTATGCCGGCGCTATTCAGCACATGGTACATCGGCTTGTAACCGATGCCGGCAGAGAGCATATCGGCATTGCGCCGGAACATCGCTATCTGACCAAGAGTAAACCCGTCCTCCTGCGGATCCTCCGCCACACAGAGATGCGAATAGACAGAACGCAACTTTACATAAGGGCAATCGCGCAGATAATCAAGCAACTCCGGCAATTCCGATGTCATAAAGCCGAGCCTGTGCATCCCGGTGTCCAATTTGACATGTATAGGGAAATCAGTGATGCCGCGACGCTTGAGTTCCGCGCACAGCGCCTTGAGAGTATACAGATTGGGAATGCCCGGTTCCAGACGGCATGATATGATCTCATCAAAGAAATCGGTCCCTGCCGTAAGCACGAGTATGGGCAGGCTGATGCCGGCACGGCGGAGCTCCACACCTTCCACAGGCATGGCGACTGCCAGATAGTCAGCCCCCTCCTGCTGCATCATAGCAGCGAATTCAACCGCCCCGTGGCCATAGGCATTCGCCTTGACGAGGACCAGCATTTTGGTCTCCGGGCGCAGTCTGGAGCGGAAATAACGGAAATTGTCCCTGCAGGCAGGCAGCCGCAGTTCCAGTCTTGAAAAATCATTTTCCGCATGCGTCATCATAGGCTGCGAATTTACGCATTATTTTTGTAGATGTCATCCGCCGTGGGGTTTTATCTGTGCGGAAGCACCGGGCATCAGCCTGCCACATTATTGTAGGATTATTTATTATCAAAAAAGATACAGAGCCATGAACATATGGATCATAATGATTGCCTTGATGATACTCAGCCTTATCATCCAGCAGACCCTCCAGAGCAGATTCGCAAAATACTCAAAAGTCCCTACACGCAACGGGATGTCCGGTGCGGAAGTCGCACAGAAGATGCTCAGGGACAATAATATAACAGACGTGCAGATCACCTGCATTCCCGGCAGGCTCACCGACCATTACAATCCGCAGACAAAGACCGTAAACCTGAGTGAGGATGTCTACAACGGACGCAGCATAGCCGCAGCTGCCGTAGCCGCACACGAATGCGGACATGTGCTGCAGCACGAATACGGATACGCCCCTCTCAGACTCCGTTCCGCATTAGTGCCGGCAGTCTCATTCGCCAGCAATATAGTACAATGGGTACTGCTCGCCGGAGTGCTTTTCATCAACACATTCCCCTCACTCCTGTGGATAGGAATCGCCCTCTTTGCCATGACCACCCTGTTCAGCATAGTCACCCTGCCCGTAGAAGTCAATGCTTCCGTGAGAGCCACCGACTGGCTGGAAGGCGCCGGCATCACTGACTGGGAGACCGCACCGATGGCGGCAGACGCACTCAAATGGGCCGCATACACCTATGTAATCGCTGCCATAGGCTCGCTCGCGACCCTATTCTACTATATCGGCATCGCCAGACGCGACTGACACATGCGGATGCAGACGCGCATCCGCACAAACAGAGCACATTGCCGCATGAAAGATGGGATAAAAGTGTTATTTTTGTCTTTATGAAGAAGTATCTCGCCTATGTGGTAGCGGCAGTGGTTTTCGTCGCGCTCGCATATATCTATTGTTTTCCAGTCCTCCAAGGCAAAGTAATACACGCCGGGGACAACATCAATGCAGAAGCCGCCGTACACGAATGCGCGGAATACACCCGCGAGACGGGTGACCACAGCTGGTGGACCGGCTCAATGTTCAGCGGCATGCCCAACTACCAGATCGGCGGAGGGCAGTATCAGGGAGAAGCCATGCTCTCCCCCGTCAATTCCATACTTCACCGGGGACACGGGCACACGGCATGGGTATTCATCATCTATTTCTTCTGCTTCTTCATACTGCTTAGGTCATTCGGAGTAGACAAATGGCTGTGTATAGCCGGTTCGATAGCCATCACGCTGTCATCCTATTTCATAGTAATCATCGCAGCCGGGCACAACGGCAAGACATCCACTATCGCTCTGATGAGCGTGGTGGTTGCCGGCATGTATCTGATATTCAGGCGTAAATATATAGCAGGAGCAATACTTGCATCCCTGTTTACGGCGGCTGGATTCACGGCGCATCCCCAGATGGCATACTACATGTTCATGCTGATGGGCGTCATGTGGATCGCAGAATTGTGGACAGGTATCAAGGACAAGCAAATCAAGCGTTTCGCCATCTCCAGCGTCATATTCTTCTCATCTGTAGGACTTGGATTCGGAGCCTGCTGCGGCAATGTTTTCGTCAATTCCGAATACGCATCGCAAACGATGCGTGGAGGACATTCTGACATCGTCAGAGACGGCCAGGAACAGGCTGCAGCGGAACAGAGCAACGGTCTGGACATTCAATACGCAACCCAATGGAGCTACGGCATAGACGAGAGCCTGTCATTCCTCATTCCGGGTATCAAGGGAGGTGCATCCTCCGTCAATGTGGGACGCGATTCCAAAGTATATAAGGCTCTGACAAGCAATGGAGTACCGGCGCGTTCGGCAGCCCAGTTCTGCGAGAATGTCCCCATGTACTGGGGAGAGCAGCCGTTCACATCCGGCAATGTCTACATGGGAGCCATAGTGTGCTTCCTGTTCGTGCTGGGACTGTGCATAGTAAAAGGCCCTTACAAATGGGCGATGCTCGTTGCGACGCTCTTTTCAGTCGCTCTTGCATGGGGCAACAACTTCATGTGGCTTACAGAGTTGTTCTTTAAGTACTTCCCTCTCTACAACAAGTTCCGCACGGTATCCTCCATATTGATAGTGGCGGAAATCACCATGCCTCTGTTAGGATTCCTCGCATTGAAGGAACTGATGCAGGGCAATGTCCCACGCGAAAAAGCCGGCAAGGCCATCTGCATATCCGCAGGCATTACAGGAGGTATATGCCTCATTGTCGCCCTGATGGGCGGAATGCTGTTCAGCGGCACATCGAGTTACGATGCGGCATGGGCAGGACAATTACCGGGATGGCTGTATTCTGCCATTATAGACGAAAGGTTGTCGCTCATGCGCGCCGACGCATGGAGATCGCTGCTGTTTATAGCCGGAGCCGCGCTGCTGCTGTGGATATTCACCGCAGGCAAGATCAAGGCCGGATGGCTTACCGCAGGCCTCGCCGTCCTCATACTTGCAGACATGTGGCCGGTAGACAGGCGCTACCTCAACAATGACAACTTCATCAGCGTCAAGCGCAATGACGAGGTATTCGCAATGCAGCCGTACGAGCGCCAACTGCTCAATGACCCGGATCCTCATTTCAGGGTAATGAACCTGACGAGCAACACATTCAACGACGCACGCACCTCATACTATCTCAAATCCATAGGCGGTTATCACGCCGCCAAACTGCGTCGCTACCAGGACCTCATAGACGAGCACCTGAGCAAGATGCATCTGCCTGTAATAGGCATGCTTAACGCAAAATATCTCATCGTGCAAGGCGAAGACGGTGCTCCGGAGCCGCAGCTCAACCCTTATGCCCTCGGGAACGCCTGGTATGTGGGAAGCATACGCACGGCGAAGAATGCGAACGAAGAGAGCGATGCCCTCATGCAGATGGATTTGAAGCGCGAGGCTGTCATCGACGAGAGTTTTGCCGGGTATGTCAAGGACTTCGAGCCGGGAATAGCGGAAGGAGCGGAGGTAAGGCTTACCTCCTATTCGCCTAAGGCAGTGGAATATGTATGTGAATCCTCATCCGACGGAACGATAGTATTCTCGGAAATCTATTACCCCTACGGCTGGAAAGCCACCATTGACGGCAAGCCGGCAGAGCATTTCCGCGCCAACTATATGCTGCGCGCAATCAATGTGCCGGCAGGAAAGCACGAAATCAGTTTTGTATTCAGCCCTGACAGTGTACGCAAGGGAGATACCATCGCCGTAGTGTGCGTGTGTCTGATATATCTGCTGACAGCGGCAGGCATTGGAGTATCGGTATGGAGAAGAAGAAAATCGTCATAGTCGGGCCGGCATACCCATACAGGGGCGGACTGGCTGCCTATAATGAGCGCATTGCAGAGGAATTCGCCTCTCGAGGGGACGAGGTGCAGATAGTGACATTCACCTTGCAATACCCGTCATTCCTGTTCCCGGGCAAGACGCAGTATTCTACAGAATGTGCTCCGGAAGGACTGGAAATAGTGCGTATGCTCAACTCCATCAATCCGTTCAACTGGATAAGGACAGGGCGCAGAATCGCGAAGATGAATCCCGACATCGTGATAATGAAGTATTGGATGCCTGCAATGGCGCCATGCCTCGGGACTGTCGCGCGCATCGTCAGGAAAAAGTGCAACGCCAAGATTATCAGCATCCTGGACAATGTAGTACCTCACGAGCACAGGCCCGGAGACAGGATATTGTCCAGATACTTCTGCAAATCCATGGACGGATTCGTCGCGATGTCAGAGTCCGTGCTTGAGGATCTCGGACGCATAGAGCAATCCAGACCGCGCACGCTGCATGCGCATCCACTGTACGACAATTTCGGCAAGCCGGTGGACAGAGAGGAGGCCTGCAGACATCTCGGGCTGGATCCGGACATGAGATATTTCCTGTTCTTCGGTCTGATACGCGACTACAAGGGGCTCGACCTGCTGATAGAGGCGCTGGAGGACAAGGGAATACGCAGGCATAGGGAGTTCCGGCTCATTGTGGCCGGAGAGTTTTATTCCGACCCGGAA
>CAZKRZ010000013.1:0-9216 GCA_964555325.1 uncultured Muribaculaceae bacterium | reverse complement strand
ACAGTCAGATTATCTGGCGGACAGAGTTTATCCCCGACAGTGAGGTAAAGTACTATTTCAGCGTTGCCGAACTGGTTGTACAGCCTTATAAATCAGCCACACAGAGCGGTGTGACCCAGATAGCATACCAGTTTGAGCGCCCCATGCTCGTCACCGATGTCGGAGGCCTGGCCGAGACCGTCCCTGACGGCAAGGCCGGATATGTAGTCAGTCCCCTGCCCGAGCACGTTGCGGAGGCTATGATAGCGCAACTGGAAAAGCACACTGATTTCAGCGAAGGACTGAGGGAAGAGAAAAAGAAATATTCATGGGCATCCCTTTGCGATGCCATAGAAGATATTGCCTATGATCATCAGAAGTAAGGCTCCGCTCAGGCTGGGGCTTGCCGGAGGCGGCAGCGATGTAGCACCCTACTGCGACATGTACGGAGGGCTCGTGCTCAACGCGACCATCAATCTCTACGCCTATTGTAGCATAGAGGAAACAGACAGCGACACAATACGCATCCGCAGCTATGACTCTGACTGTTTCGAAGAATATCCGCTGTCGGATTCGCTCGAAATCGACGGCAAGGCAAGTCTGATCAAGGGGACATACAACCGCGTGATGCGCGACTTCGGGCTGCAGGCACGCGGATTCTGCATCACTACATGGAACGATGCACCGGCAGGCTCAGGACTTGGCACGTCGTCGACCATGGTCGTGTGCATTCTCAAGGCATTCATCGAATGGAAGGGCCTTCCGCTCGGAGATTATGAGACGGCGAGGCTTGCCTACGAGATAGAGAGAGAGGACCTCGGACTGGCAGGAGGCAAGCAGGACCAGTATGCCGCCGCATTCGGAGGATTCAACTATATGGAATTCCGCCAGGACGGCACCGTAATAGTCAATCCGCTCAAAATCAAGCGGTGGATTGCGGACGAACTGGAGGCTTCGATGCTGCTGTATTTCACCGGCAGGTCGAGAAGCAGTGCGGATATCATCCGCGAGGAGCAGAAGAATGCCGCCACCGGTGAAGTCTCCGCAATCGAGGCGACCCATCGCATCAAGCAGAGCGCGGTAGACATGAAACTGGCTATCCTCAAGGGAGATACCTCGGCATTCGCCCATATTGTAGGGCAGGCGTGGGAGGACAAGAAAAAGATGGCGAGCGCAATTTCCAATCCGGTGATACAGGAGGCTTTCGATGCGGCCATGGCTGCCGGGGCATTGGCAGGAAAGGTGTCCGGAGCAGGCGGAGGCGGATTCATCATGTTTATAGTCGAGCCGACAAGGCGCAAAGAGGTGGAGGCGGCACTTTCACGTCTCAGCGGTTTCGTAATGCCGTTCCAGTTTACTGACGGAGGTGCACACGGCTGGCACATCTACGACACCGACAGAATATAGTATTTCAGGCAGGAAACGGGACTGGACAGCCGGACTGCAGGCACAGCAGACTATACTGCCCGACTGACGAACCATATAAGATCATGACACATAAAGAGAATATAAAGTCGCAGATAGCGGCAAGCATCGCTGTCAAGCAGGCGGTGCTGGAAGACGAAGGACTGCTGGCACAGATAGAGCACACCGCGCAGGTCTGCATAGACGCCTACCGCAATGGCTGCAAGGTGCTGTTTGCAGGCAACGGGGGCAGTGCCGCCGACGCCCAGCATCTGGCAGGCGAACTGGTCAACAAATTCTACTTCGACAGACCGGGTCTGCACGCCGTGTCGCTCAGCACTGACACCAGTATCATGACGGCGATAGGCAACGACTACGGATTCGACAGGCTGTTTGCAAGGCAGGTGGAGGCCATAGGCTCCAAAGGAGATGTTTTCATAGGCATTTCCACATCGGGAAACTCCACCAACATAGTGGAGGCCCTCAAGACCTGTAAGGAACTCGGTATCACAAGCGTAGCCATGACCGGCAGCCGTCCGTGCAAGATGGACGCCGCCGACATTCTCCTCAAAGTGCCCAGCACCGAGACTCCCCGTATCCAGGAATGCGAGACCCTTATGGGGCACATCATCTGCTGCATCATAGAACAGGAACTGTTCGGCAAAAAGGACAGCGCAGAGTAATCATGGAAGCAATCATACTCGCAGGAGGTCTCGGGACCAGGCTTCGGAGCGTTGTCAGCGACATCCCCAAATGCATGGCACCCACAGGAGGAAAGCCCTTTCTGTGGTATGTGCTCAGATACCTGTCCCGGCACGAATACGACATCACCAGAGTAATCCTGTCCGTAGGCTATCTACGGGAGCAGATTATCTCATGGGCAGAAGCCCACAGGCACGAATACCCGTTTGAAATCGTATTCTCCGCAGAAGACGAGCCCCTTGGCACAGGCGGAGCCATAATGCAGGCCTGCTCCCATGCAGCAGGACGACATGTCGCAGTGCTCAATGGAGACACGCTTTTCGATGCACCGCTCGACCTCCTGCTCACGGAGCACATCGCAGGAGGGCGCGCCGTGACGCTGGCTCTCAAGGAGATGCACGATTTTGACCGATATGGCGCAGTCACCCTCGGGACGGATGGAAGCATCTGCGGGTTTGAAGAGAAAAGGCATCGCGACAGTGGCCTGATAAACGGAGGCACATATATCATTGACCGAGAGGCAGGCATATTCCCCGAGGGGAAAGTGAAATTCTCATTCGAAAAAGAGGTCCTGGAGCCTCTCGCCATGGATGGCCGCATGCTCGGAGGCTGGAGGGCAGACGGGTATTTCATCGATATCGGCATTCCAGAGGATTATGAACGCGCGGAAGCCGAACTGCCCGGAATGTTCCCGTTACGGCTCGCGGATATAGATGTGTCACAATACGATACGATATTGCTCGACAGGGACGGAGTCATCAACAGGCTCCGCCGGGATGACTATGTCAAGAGCGCGGACGAATTTGAAATGCTGCCGGGCGTAACAGACGCCATCGCATCTTGGACCAGGGCGGGAAAGTCCATATATATAATGACCAACCAGCGCGGAGTGGGCAAAGGAGTCATGAGCCAGTCCGACTTGGATGAGGTACACCGTCACATGTCGGCGCTTATAGACAACGCCGGAGGGAGAATCGCAGGCATTTATGTCTGCACTGCCGTAGAAAATGACGACCCCATGCGCAAACCGCAGCCCGGAATGTTTGCAAGGCTGCTCGCAGAGCATCCTGATGTACGGCCGGAGACCTGTCTGATGATCGGGGACTCCTCATGCGACATGGAATTTGCAGCCAATTGCGGCATACGGGGAGTACGTATATGATCAAGGTAAGCCTGATAATACCGCTGTACAATGCGGCCGACACCATAGTACAATGCCTGTCATCTGTCGCGGAGCAGACTCTTGACGGCATAGAGGTGATATTGGTGGACGACTGCAGCACGGACGGAAGCCTGCGCGTCGCGCAGAATGCCCTGATGTCGGGGAAATTCGCCTGGCAGTGCGTATCCCAGCCGGTCAATGCCGGACCGGGGGCTGCACGCAACACCGGAATGGAGCACGCCGCAGGCAAATATATAGCATTCATAGATGCGGATGACCGCATTGCTCCGGACTATTGCCGCAGGCTGTATGAGACGGCGGAGGAAAAGGGCGCGGACCTGGTGTGGTGCAATGCCGCTGAAGTATATGCTGAAGGAGCATGTGGCGCAGATGACTCGAAGGAGGCAAAGGGCAATACAGCCTACGGCAGGACCTTGTCCAACCATTACCACGATGACCGTGGCAAGCTGCTGCGCACTATGGTGACATACCTGTGGACCTGTATGTTCCGCAGGGAATTCATTCAGGCACAGGGTATCTGCTTCCCGGCGACAAGATGCGCGGAAGACAGCTGCTTCGTATTGGGAGCGGCAATGGCGGCAGGTATCATAGCGACCGTGGACGAGACCCTGTACGAATACCGCATAGCCGACACTTCGCTCAGCCGCAGACACGACCGCAGACGTGCACGCGAGCGCATGAAATCGATGTCCGCGCTGCGCAAATGGGCAAAAGAACAGGGATTTGCAGGCCTCTACCGCCGCAGTCTCGCATGGATTGTGTTCAAAAAAGGCTGGCTACTTGCCGCCAAAGACCTGATAACAGGATGAGAAACAAGGAATTCCGCACCGCCGACGGATTGCGTGTAAAGATATTCACCCGGTCATTCGACCTGAGGCTGTACCGCCGTTCCAAGGGGCTGTACGAAATGATGGGCATCCCGACAGTGAGGCTCACGGACAAGAGCGCGGACGGCTATTTCTATGCCATGCTGAAAGATACGGACTGCGACATTGCCGTCAATATAGACGAAGACGCATTCATAGTGGACACGCAGGCGATACTGGACCTTGTGGAAACAGTGGTAGCCGGCGGATATGCCAATGCCGGCTGCAGGGACGGCGGCGAGGGGCTACCGAGGTCCGGAGACATACGCGTCACCAACCCTTTCTTCAACATTCTCGACCTGCGTCTCATACGCAGCCGCTTCGACAGACGGCTGCTGCACAAGGAGGACAGCGACCTCGAACCGTATTATCCGCTGCTGCGCTGGATGTCAGAAGAGTTCAAGACCCTGTACCTGCCTGCAAGGCTGCACGAGGACGGTATCAGCACAATATTGGAAGACCCACAGGGCAGGACTATCTGCATGCACTCCTGGTTTGCACGCTTCTACTCCATGCCCTCATGGATGTACAGGCATATACAGAAAGGGCTCGCAGAGCGGCAGAGAGAGCGCATAGACGCTCTCATTCATCAGGTATACAGTCTCCGGGGCATGAGCGTGCCGGCATTCGGAAAGAAGGACCGCATCGCATTCGTGCTCAACGATATGGCACGCTGGTGCATCAAAGTGCCGCAACGCATGTCGCGCTGGCCCGGCAAGATAGCACGGCGCCTGCGCATGAGGCGCAGGCGCTCGCAATGACCTTATCCCGCAGAATTATTTGTAATACTCCGCGTACCAACGGGCAAAGGCCCGCAGCCCATCGCGCAGAGGAGTGGATGGCTTGAAACCGAAATCCCTCTCTAAAGGAGTCGTATCCGCGTATGTGACAGGCACATCGCCAGGCTGCATCGGCACCAGTTCCTTGTGCGCCTCGAAGTCATAGTCCGCAGGCAGCACTCCGGCGGCAATCAGTTCTTCCTGGAGTATGGTCACGAAATCCAGCAGATTCTCCGGATGGTTGTTGCCTATATTGTAGACAGCATACGGAGGCACTGGCAGACCGTCCTCCCCTGTCGCCCTCTCGGGAGCATGGCGCATCACCCTCACGACGCCCTCCACTATATCATCTATATAGGTAAAGTCGCGTTTGCAGTTGCCGTAGTTGAATATGCTGATGGTCTTGCCTGCACGCAGCTTGTCGGTAAATCCGAAATAAGCCATATCCGGACGACCGGCAGGTCCGTAGACTGTAAAGAAGCGTAGGCCCGTGCTGGGAATGTCATACAGTTTGCTGTAGGCATGCGCCATCAGTTCATTGGATTTCTTGGTGGCGGCATACAGGCTGACCGGATTGTCCACCTTGTCCTCCGTGCTGTAGGGGACTTTCTTGTTGGAGCCATATACACTTGAACTGGAGGCATATACCAAATGCTCCACGCCATGATGACGGCAGGCCTCGAGGATATTGTAGAATCCTATGATATTGCTCTCGATATAGGCATCCGGATTGGTAATGGAGTAACGAACACCTGCCTGGGCGGCAAGATTGACCACGACGGCCGGCTTGAATCTCACAAAGACGCGCTCCAGCGCCTCCTTGTCGGCTATCGAGCCTTTGACGAATGTCCATTCCCTGCCGAGAGCCTCTATCTCGCGCAGACGGGAATGCTTGATATTGACATCGTAATAGTCGGTGATGCTGTCTATGCCGACAACGCGTATGTCATTGAAATCGTGGAAGAGACGCTTGACGAGATTGCTCCCGATAAAGCCGGCGGCTCCGGTAACGAGCACTGTTTTGCCGGAAAAATCGATATTGTAATCCAACATGACTGATATTCTAATGGATAGACTGCAAATATACTTCTATTTCCGGAGATTGTGTCCATTGTATGCCGGAAAGCAGACGCACGCGGAATGCCTTACTTTGCCGGCAAAATCCCGCAACAATCTCGCTAAAATACATTATTTTTGCAGATATGAAGAAGTTTATCACCATTTTTGCGGCTGCCGCAGTAATGTTTTCCGCCGGCAGCAACGCAGCGGCACAGTCCATCGGAGACATTCTCAAATCCGCAGCCAATTCCTCGACTATCAAGTCAGCGGTCGAATCCGCAACCGGAATATCCCTGAACGCCAGTATCATAGGCACATGGACCTACACCGGCTCTGCCGTATCCCTCAAGAGCGACAACAAGCTCACCGAGATTGCCGGCAACGCAGCAGTCGCCTCCGTAAGTGACAAACTGGACGGCTACCTCGAGAAAATCGGCATACGCGAGGGTACATTCAGCTACACTTTTGCAAGCGACAGCACATTCACCACTACATTCAAGGGAAAAACCCTCAAAGGCACTTACAGCATCTCCCAGGACGGCAAACGCCTGACCATGAAATACGGCTCGCAGATGCAGCTCCTGTCGATGACCGGCGAGATGAGCGCAACCGCGTCTTCGTGCCGAATCCTGTTCGAGGCAGACGAACTGATGACATTCCTCAAGAGAATATCCAAGGTTGCAGGCAACCGCTCCAATTCCGGAATGGCGGCACTCTCCAGCATCCTCGACAAATACGACGGGGTCAATCTCGGCTTTGAGCTGAAGAAATAAGAAAATCCTCTGCTGCAGCAAGGCTCTCCAGCTTGCCCACATCCAGGATGCGCAGGTCCTGCGGCTCATAACCGTATATGGGATAATCCGCAGCCGCAGCCAGATAGAACCCGATAATCGGGAATGCTTCAGCCTCGCCGAGAGCATCCATCACATCGAAAATACCGTCGGACATATAATGAATGCCGGCGAATGCCCTTTGCCTGCATTTGTCCGGATCGAGATCCGGGAATGGGGAACGCACTTCCCCCGTCCTCGTGTCCGTCCAGCCCACAAGTCTCATCCCGTCGTCAAACAGCAGCCGGCGGGATGTTTCGCGCCTGGACACCACTAATGTAGCAATGGCGTCGGGACGCGCATGCGCCACGAATTCTCTGATATTCAGATTGGAAAGTATATCCACGTTATGTACGAGGAAATGGCCGCTGCCACGCAGAAAACGTGCGGCATGGCGTATCCCGCCACCGGTATCCAGCAGACGGTCTGCCTCCAGAGAGATGTCAGTATGCACACCGAAACCATTCTCCAGGCGAACATAGTCCTCTATCATTCCAGCAAAATGGTGGGCATTGACCACCAAAGAATCCGCCCCCGCGGCTATGAGCCTGTGCGCAACTATCGAGAGCAGAGGCTCTCCCCCGACAGGCACCAGCGCCTTGGGCATGGAATCGGTAAGCGGACGCAGCCTGGTCCCAAGGCCTGCAGCGAATATCATTGCTTTCATAAGACAGTCTCTATCCCCTGGGCTATATGCCTCAACACGACCTTGACACCTGGATACTTGTCCTTGATATGCGCAGCCATGTGCTCCGCGCCATAGACGGAACGGTGCTGGCCACCGGTACAGCCGAAACTGACCTGCAAGGAAGCGAATCCGCGTCTGATGAATGTCTCCACATGCGGATCGACCATTTTATAAGCCGAATACATGAATTTAGGCATTTCTCCATCGGCTTCCAGGAAATCAATCACCGCCCTGTCGCGTCCGGTCAGTTGCTTATACTCCTCATAACGGCCCGGATTATGGATACCACGGCAGTCGAATACAAACCCTCCGCCATTGCCGGACCTGTCCTCCGGATAGCCTTGGCGATAGGAGAAACTCTGCACCTCCACTGTCAGCGGACAGTCTGCAGGCACCTCAAAGCCATTACGACCTGTGGACAAATGCGCGGCTATACTGTCAATATAGGGATAACCCGTCGGCACAAGGGAACCCAATTGCTCCAATGCCGGGGCTATGCTGGCGATAAAATGCGGCTTTTGCTCCACAAGCCCACGGAATCCGTATGCGCCGAGCGTCTGCAGGCAACGGAACAGCACGAAATGCCGCAACCTGTCCCTGAATTCCACGGCATCCACCTCCCGATAATGCCGCAGCGCATCTATATATATGTCTATCAGATGTTCGCGCAGCGCGGTAGGGTATTTCGCCCTCGCCTGCCACAGGAATGACGCAACATCATAATACACAGGACCTTTGCGCCCTCCCTGGAAATCTATAAACCAAGGCTCTCCGTCACAGAGCATGACATTGCGCGCCTGGAAGTCCCTGTACATGAATGTCTCGCAAGGCTCTGCGAGCAGCACTGACTTCAATCTGTCAAAATCATCCTGGAGCCTGACCTCGTCAAACTCCACACCTGTATTCTTGAGGAAACAGTATTTGAAATAATTGAGGTCGAAATCCACCGTCCTCGCATCGAACTCCTGCAGGGGCCAACAGACACTCCAGTCCATCCCCTGCGCTCCCTCAATCTGTATTTTCGGCAACGCTGAAACGGTCATTTCGAGCAGCCTGCGTTCGCTGTCGCCGTACAAGCCTGAGGCTCTGCCACTTGCGAGGGCATCAAACAGTGATGTATCGCCAAGATCCTCCAGCAGGTATGACAGACCGTCATCGCTGACCGCCAGCACATGGGGTACATTTATACCCTTGCCGGCGAAATGGGCGGCAAGGGATATGAAAGCCTTGTTTTCATCCTTGTCTGTACCGGCGACGGCTATCACGCTACGCTCCGGCACTGTTGCGCGAAAATACCTGCGATGACCGCCCGACTGGTGCAGCGCCGTCAGTTGCGGCTCCTCTCCGAGATACTTCCGAGCCAATCCGAGGATACCTTCCGAGGTCATTTTTCGAGAGGATTGACAGCGTCTTTGGGAGAAACTATCTCATAGGTGAAATGGTCCGGATAGACCGTCACCACATTGATGCCGGAGAATCCGTCCCCGAGAGGATGACCGCTCGCCGTGCAGGTAACATGCCTCGTACCATCATGCATGACGGTGCGGTATCTGTGATAGTGGCCGGAGAATACCGCATCCACATTGTAGTCCTTGCAGAGTTTGAGATACTTGGCGCGATAAGGCTCCTGATAGCAGAAATAATTGGCCTTCTCGTCGACATGCTCTCTGATAATCGAGCAGTGGGTAAACATAAAAAGGTGTTTTGCACGTTTATGATTCTTCAG
>CAZKRZ010000012.1:16238-17280 GCA_964555325.1 uncultured Muribaculaceae bacterium | reverse complement strand
CATCTCCGGGATACCAGTTCTGTACGGTCGAATATCTTACATCCGCACCGCTCTCCACGACTATTTCCACCACTGCCGCATGCAGCTGGTTCTCGTCTCTCATCGGGGCGGTACAGCCCTCCAGATAACTCAGGCTCGAATCTTCGTCCGCAACAATCAGCGTCCGCTCAAACTGTCCCGTGCCGCTGGCATTGATGCGGAAATAACTGGACAGGTCCATGGGGCATTTGACACCCTTGGGGATATAGCAGAACGAACCGTCGCTGAATACGGCGGAATTGAGGGCTGCGAAATAATTGTCCCCGACAGGGACAACGCTTGCGAGGTATTTGCGCACGAGGTCGGGATGTTCCCTGACCGCTTCGGAGAATGAGCAGAATATTATGCCCTGTTTGGCGAGTGTCTCGCGGAATGTCGTCTTGACCGACACCGAATCGAATACGGCATCTACAGCCACAACGCCTGCAAGCGCCTTTCGCTCCGCCAGGGGAATGCCTAATTTCTCGAAAGTCTCCTCCAGTGCCGGATCGATTTCCGTAGGGCGGTCCTTGTCCTGCCGAGGGGCGGCATAGTAGATGATGTCCTGGTAGTTTATTTCGGGCATGTTGATATGCCCCCATTTTGGTTCCTCCATGCTCTGCCAGCGGCGGAATGCCTCGAGCCTAAACTCGAGCAGCCACTGCGGCTCCTGCTTTTTGGAGGAGATAAGTCTTATAATGTCCTCGTTGAGTCCCTTTGGCGCAAAGTCCTGTTCTACGGAGGTTACGAAGCCCTCCTTGTAGTCCTGGCCGGCGAGACTGCCGAGTATGTCTTGTTGCATTGCCATAACTTTCAAATATAGTCAATAATCGGGACATCTGTAACGGGTATGCGGTGCCGGCGGCAACAAAAGCGCACATGGGTGGATATTTCTGTGTCGGCTGTTTTTTGATAATTGGAGATTTTGCCGTACATTTGTCTCTCTATCAAGAACGCGTATGCCCGAGTGGCGGAATTGGTAGACGCGTTGGACTCTAAATCCAATGTCCCTTAAAGACGTGCC
>CAZKRZ010000012.1:0-16228 GCA_964555325.1 uncultured Muribaculaceae bacterium | reverse complement strand
AATCTCGCTTTTATTATATCTTTGTGACAGGGGGGTATAATAGTCAATAAAACATTAGTGCTAAAATGCTGATTAATAATAACGAATACCTAAACTTGGTGAATACCGTCAAGGACGAAATCAGGCGTTCTCAGTATAAGGCTGCGTTGAATGTCAATAAGGAATTGATTGGCTTGTATTACAATATAGGCAGCCTTATAAATGAGCACAAAGTATGGGGCAGCAGATTTATTGACAATCTTGCTGCAGACATTAGAATGTCCTTTCCTGGCGCCAAGGGGTATTCTGTGCGTAATCTCAAGTATATGGCGAAGTTTGCGGCTACATATACGCGAGAGCAATTTGTGCAACAGCCTGTTGCACAAATTCCATGGGGACATATTGTAGTCTTGCTTGATAAATTCTCAGACTCTACCGTTAGAGATTGGTATGTGTTGGAGACGGCAAAGAATGGATGGTCCAGGAATGTGCTGGTTCATCAGATTGAGAGTGGTCTGTACGAAAGGCAGGTAGTAACCGGCAAGGTAAGTAATTTTGAAAACCGCTTGCCTTCTCCGCAGAGTGAACTTGCAATGCAGACGATGAAAGACCCGTATATCTTTGACTTTATACCTTTTAAGGAAGAAATGGTGGAGCGGGATATAGAGCAGGCTCTCGTAAAGAATGTGACAAAACTGCTCCTGGAATTGGGAACAGGTTTTGCGTTTCTTGGAAACCAATACCATCTCAATGTGGGTGGTGATGACTTTTACATAGATTTGCTGTTTTACAATCTCAATCTACGGTGCTATTTTGTGATTGAACTGAAAACAGGTGAGTTCAAACCTGAATACGCAGGTCAACTCAATTTCTATCTGTCTGCAGTGGATGGCATCTTGAAGAAAGAAGAAGATTATCCGTCTATTGGTCTGCTGCTATGTAAGAGCAAGAATAACGTAGTTGCCGAGTACGCTCTCAAGGATATGTCTAAGCCGATAGGTGTAAGCGAATACCAAGTTACGAGTAATCTGCCTGAGGATTTGAGCGGGCAACTGCCTTCGGTCGAGGATATTCAGAAACGCATCTCGACAATAGAAGACTGATAGGGATTACTTGTGCGCGTTATGGCACAGGGTCGTAGCCGGAGCCGCCCCACGGGTGACAGCGCATGATGCGCCGGAATGCGAGCCAGCCTCCCTTGAGAGGACCATATTTCCTTACGGCTTCGAGGGCATATTGCGAACACGTCGGAGTAAACCTGCACGAGGGCGGTTTCAGAGGGGATATGCACAACTGGTAGAACTTGATGAGCGCTATCAGAGGAGCCGATGCTATTGCCTTGATATTCATTCCTCTACGGGCTGTTCTTCGGAGGAGATTCTGGTCAATATGGCAGCGACATTCTCCCGAATGCCGGTGTAGGGGAGTATCTCGCTGCTGTTGTACTGAAACAGTATGTCGGCGTGTATGCCGTCTGCGAGGAGTTCTTTTTGCGTGCGGTAACTCTCACGCAGCCGCCTCTTGAGCAGATTGCGCTTGACCGCTCTCTTGAACAGCCTCTTGGGGACAGATACGATGATGCGACTGTGCTCCTCACCGTTGTCGCGGAGGCAGCAGTACTTGAGATCTCCGCAACGGTTCCATTTCCCTTCCGCCATCAGTCTGCTGACGGCTTTCTTGCCCGAGAGTCGTTCCTCCTTGGGCAGGGTATGGGACGGCGCGGACATGGATTATTGCTGCTTGAGGAACAGCTCGATAGCCTTGGCGGCGTTGGGAGCCTCGGGGGTGGGGGCCTGGACGGATATGGTCAGTCCGGCATCCTCCAGGGCATTCACGATAGCCTTGCCAAAGGAGATGAACTTGACATTTCCCTGCTTGAAGTCGGGGAAATTCTCATACAGTGACTTGACATCTGCCACATTATAGAGCACAACGGCGGCATAGTCCTCGAGGTTGAGGTCCTTGATGTCCTGCGATACGCTCTTGACCATCACAGCTGTGTCATATTGCAGCCCCTTTGCATCGAAAAGGCTCGTGATGGGGGCGTTTGTCGAAGAATCGGAGGTCGTGATGAGGAAACGCTCTCCAGCATGCTTGGTGCCGATAAGTCCGATGACAGACGAGGGAGTACCGTCTCCGAAGAATATCTTGCGCTTGCGGTAGACGATATGCTTCTGGAGATACATTGCCACAGCCTCTGTCGTACAGAAGTATTTCATGGTCTCGGGTATCTGTACCCTGAGCGATTCGCAGAGACTGAAAAATGCGTCTATGGCGTGCCTGTTGGAGAAAACTATTGCGGTATGGTCGAGGATATTGATGCGCTCTGCCCTGAACTCCCGCGAGCTGAGAGGCTCTATCAGGAAGAATGGTCTGAAATCGATTTCTACTCCGTATTTTTCTGTGAGTGTCTGATAGGCCGCGAGGTTGAGCGGCGGGCGCTGTGAGATCAATACTTTCATTTAGTCTCCGTTTCTTCTTACAATACGAACGGCAATATCAAGACGCCGCCCGGTAACAATTCAAGTCCGCAAAGGTACAAAATAATCCTAAAATGAGCATAGGATAATCCCAAAATTCGGGATTTGTGGAATAGGAACGCGAGGTAAATCACCGCACTCTCGATGAGCATGATGAGCCTTACAGTATCGTCTGTCGCGTTGAATACCGATAATGCCCCTGCCGTCGGCAACAATATGAATGCGAGCAATATGAGATAACTGCCGTCGGCATTATGCGCCATGCGCAGAGTTCCGGAATTACGGGCCTGCCCTGCAATCGCAATATAGGCTATATGTCTGAATGCTATGAATGCCGTTGCCAAAATGACGGGAAGCAGATATTCCGGAATGCCCTGTGCCCATTCCAGGCGGCTCCAGTCGATGCCGGAATACCTTGAGAACAACAATGTGAGCGCCGGTGTTATGGCTATGGCGGACCAAGTGCGAGCGCGGACCAACTGCATACTGTTCTCGATGGTGAGATTCCATCTCCAGCGGGTGGCGCATTTCCATATATGTGGACCGATGTGCAGGATCTCCCTGAAACATATCAGCACGATGAAAGTCGCGACGAGTACAGCCCAGCGGTTGAATGCTATGCTGTCCCATGCCACCAGGGTCTCCGCGGCCCTATCCGGCGGCAGAGTCTCCATCTGCAGATGCCCGAATATCTCCAGAACCGTCATTTCACCGTTGCGGTCAGTTGCCCCTGCGGGCGTTATATCCCATTCCGACGAGCAGGGAGACCACCTTGTCGCGGACATCCCCCTGAATGATGATTTCTCCGTCTCCGGCAGAGCCGCCTACTCCGCATTTTACCTTGAGAGTGCGTCCGAGAGCGGCGAGGTCCTGCTCAGTTCCTACAAATCCGCTCACGAGCGTGACCTGCTTGCCTGCGCGGCGACGGCGGTCGATAGTCACTGTAAGTCTCTGTTTTGCAGGCGGAAGGGTCTCCTCCTCGGGAGCGCTTTCTTCTGTATATTGGAAATCGGGGTTGGTCGAATACACCACACCAAGTCTTTTCTTCCAGTCGTTCTCAGCCATAGCCGTCGTCTTTTTAGGAAAATTCAATAGAATCAGACCGCCTGATTCCGCTGCAAAATTATCTATTTTCTTTCATAACTCATCCCTTTCCGGAAAAATGGCGTAAATACGGGAGATTTTCTGTAATTTTGCCCGAATACGCTAAATTGTATGGAAATCAAAAGATTCAAAGTTTGCAATCGTCTGACGGCGTGCGTGGTGTTCGCCATTGCGGCGCTTACCTACCTGCTCACCATTGAGCCGACGGCGTCATTCTGGGATTGCGGAGAGTTCATTGCATCGTCCTACAAGTTGGAAGTCGGACACCCCCCGGGAAACCCTGTTTTCCAGCTTGTCGCAAGGATATTCACCCTTTTCGGTGACAATATGCACGCAGCAGTGCTCGTCAATGCCATGAGCGCAATCTGCTCGGCGTTGACTATCCTGCTGCTGTACCTGACCATCGTCTTTTTCGCAAAACGCCTGTTCGGCGCTAAGAGTTTCGAAGATGGCAGCGTCTCCACCGGCAATGCCATTGCGGTGATAGGCAGTGCGGCTGTTGGAGCATTGGCATACTGTTTTTCGGATACATTCTGGTTCTCGGCGGTAGAAGGTGAGGTCTATGCCATGTCCTCGCTGTTTACGGCATTGGTTTTCTGGGCGATGACGCGCTGGTACGACAGTGCGGACACGCCTTATGCCGACAGGTGGATAGTGCTTATATCCTTCCTCATGGGACTCTCCATCGGAGTGCATCTGCTCAACCTGCTTACCATTCCTGCCCTTGTGTTTATGTACTACTACCGCAAGCGCGAGGATGGCAAGTACACATTCTGGCAGTATGTGGGCATTATGGCGGTGTCGGTGGTGATACTCGCCCTGATTCTGTTTGTCATCGTCCCGTGGATGCCGAAACTGGCGGCGTATGTGGACCTGCTCTTTGTCAATCATTTGGGGCTGCCGTTCAATAGCGGTGCGGCATTCTTTGTACTTGCCGTGCTCGCGCTCTGCTTCTGGGGGCTTTTCCATACCCACAAACATGGCAAGGCGTTGGCCAATACCGTCCTGCTGTGCTTTACCACTATTATAATAGGATTCTCCATATTCAGCGTATGTGTCATCCGCTCTTCGGTCAAGACCCCTACCAATGAGTATCAGCCGGACAATGCGTTCACCCTCGTCAGGTATCTCTCCCGTGAGCAGTATGGCAGCACTCCGTTGCTGTACGGACAGTATTTCGCTGCGCCTTATGACCTCAAGACAGGTACATATTGGGCTCCTATGGATGGCCGTTACAAGAAAGTGCCCAGCCCCGTGGACGCCGATTACAGGCAGGAGGGCAAAATGCTCTTCCCGCGAATGTGGAGTTCCAGCCCGGACGGACGTTATGAGGACTTCTACGAGAGCTATATGAACGGCAAGGGTCAGCGTGTCAACGGTGCTGCCTATAAAAAGCCGACTCAAGGGGCTAATCTCTGGTATTTCCTTGACTATCAAGTCGGCTGGATGTACCTTAGATATTTCATGTGGAACTTTGTCGGCAGGCAGAATGACATCCACAGTCCCGTTCCGGGAGAATTGTTCTACGGCAACTGGGAGAGCGGTATCAAATTCATAGATGATTTCCGTCTCGGAGACCAGAGCAACGCCCCCGACATTCTCAGAAACAACAAGGGCAAGAACCATTACTATTTCCTGCCTCTTCTCCTCGGTCTGCTCGGACTTTTCTTCCAGTTCGCAAAGGACAAGAGAGGCTGCTGGCTGGTGTTCCTGCTGTTCTTTATGACGGGTCTTGCCATAGTGGTGTATCTCAACCAGCCTCCTTACCAGGTGCGCGAGAGGGACTATGCCTATGCAGGTTCGTTCTATGCATTCTCGATGTGGATAGGGCTCGGTGTCGCTGCGCTGTATGGCTGGCTTTCGGAGAATGTCATGCGTAAGGATTCTCCTGCCGTTGCCATCGCGTGCTCGGTACTCTGTCTCTTTACTCCTGCCTTGATGGCGGCGCAGAACTGGGACGACCACGACCGCAGCAACCGCCGCACTGCCACTGAAATGGCGCGCAACTACCTCAACAGCGTAGGCCCTAATGGTATACTGATTACGCACGGAGACAACGACACATTCCCTCTGTGGTATGCCCAGGAAGTGGAGGAGGTCAGACCGGATGTACGCATCTGCAACACTTCGCTGCTCGGTACCGACTGGCATATCGACCAGATGAAGTATGCTGTCAATGAATCCGCCCCGCTCGACCTCACCGTGCCTCAGGAAATGTATCTGTACGGCACCAATGAATATGTATATATATTGGATACGCGTGATACACCTACTCTGATTTCAGATGTCATGGCGGTATTCAAGCATCCCGACGCCAAGGCGGTCGCCGGTGACCAGAAGGTGGACTATATATGCTCGCGCAAGATATTGGTCCCTGTCAATAAGGAGAATGCCGTCAAGTCCGGTATCGTGCCGGAGAAGTTTGCGGATATGATCCAGGATACTATCATGATAGAGATTCCCAAAAACAGGAGCATGATTACCAAACCGGAACTGTTTATGTTGGATCTACTGTCCAATTATCAGTGGGACAGGCCTATCCACATGCTCAACCAGGGCGGTGACCTCAATCTCGGTATCCGTGACTATCTCATGTCGGACGGCTATTCGGCACACCTCGTGCCTATACGCAATACCGTGTCCTCGACAAGTTTTGGACTGGTCGATACGGACAGGATATATAAGCTGATGACCGAGGTCTTCTCATGGGAGGATCTGGCCAGGACCGACTATTATGTGGACTATCAGAATCTGTATACCCATCTCGGTGTCTTGCCTATAAGGGGACTTTTCGCCAATTGCGCGGAAGCCTTCCTGCGTGAAGGGGAGACCGGCAAGGCTCTGGAGATGCTGGATGCGGCGCAACTCATTCTCAAGGATGAGGAGTATCCTTTGGAGGCAGTCTGCATCGGCTTCAGCGGCAACAACTATATAGTTACCAGTATGGTTGAGGGGTATTTCAAGGCGGGCAATGCCGACAGGGCACGCAGCCTTGCGGTCAGATATGCCAACGAACTGCTGATTTCGGCCGGTTTCTATCTGGATTTCTATTCGTATGCCAAGAATGACTTCGAGACATGCGGCAGGTATCTGTATTATCTGACGGATACCCTGGTGAAATACGGTGAGAAGGAATTGGCCGGCGAGATAGAGAAGAGTTTTGAAGGGCTTGCTGCCAGGGGGCAGCAGGCCGCTTCATAATCTATCGTTCCAGTCTTACGAAAATGCTGAGCGGGAGAGTTTTGCCGTGGCGGTCACGCAGGGCGAGCTCCCCGCTTTCCATTTTATAACCGCTCTCTCCGAGCCCGAATGCCTGGCGTACCACAGTCTCGCCGAGCGTGGCGGAAAATCCGTTGGAATACAGGTTGAGGACCATAAAACTGTCTTTCGGCGCAAGTATCTGCGCTACGGAGCGCATCATGCCGAACAGGCATTCGTCCAGTTTCCATTTCTCTCCGTCCGGACCGTGTCCGTATGCAGGAGGGTCGAGAATTATTCCCTGGTAGACATTGCCGCGGCGTGCCTCGCGTATCACGAATTTCATGGCGTCCTCGACCACCCAGCGTATGCCGTCGAGACCGCTGCGCTCCATGTTGCCGCGTGCCCATGTGACGACCTGTCTGACAGAGTCGAGATGCGTGACGTCCGCACCTGCCGCCTTGGCGGCGAGCGATGCCGCACCCGTGTAGGCAAAGAGGTTGAGTACCTTGGGTTTGGCTGCGCCTGTCTCGGCAGCCTTGCGGACGAGCGCCGAGGTGCGGTTGTAGATATATTCCCAGTTGGGCGCCTGTTCGGGGAATACTCCCACATGCTTGAACGAGGTCAGCCCGAGGCGCAGGCTGAAATCGAGCCCTTTCTGCGCACCCTTGTAGCGGATGTACCATTGTTCCTCCATGCCCTTGCGGCTGCGCCATGTGCCGCTGTCTTCCTTGCCGGCCTTGCCGAATCCGGCTCCTGGGCAGAATACTGTGTCTGCCACTCCGGACCAATCATTGTCCGAACGCGTCCACAACGACTTGGGCTCGGGCCTGTCAGTCCTGTATTTGCCGAAGCGTTCGAGTTTGCGTCCGTCGCCGCAGTCCAGCAGTTCGTAGTCCTGCCATTGTGTCCCTGGGTATTCTATGGTCATGCTCATATTGATACAAAGATAGCCAACTTTTGCTGATGTTGGAGAAATGTGCTAAATTTGTCGGGATATAAACATCAATATCATCATGCAACAGTACATTGACAATTACGACTTCAAAGGCAAGAAGGCTATAGTCAGGGTGGACTTCAACGTTCCCCTCGACGAGAATTTCAATATCACGGATGACACCCGCATCCGCAGGGCGATGCCCACACTCAAAAAGGTGCTCGCAGAGGGTGGCTCCGTCATCATCATGTCCCACCTCGGACGTCCCAAGAAAGTTGACGCGAAATTCTCCCTCAAGCACATTGTAGCGCACGTGTCCGAGTGTCTCGGCGTACCCGTACAGTTCGCTGATGACTGCCAGACCGCAGACGCGCAGGCCGCCGCTCTCAAACCCGGCGAGGCGCTGCTCCTTGAGAACCTCAGGTTCTACGCAGAGGAGGAGGGCAAGCCCAGAGGTCTCGCAGAGGATGCCACAGACGAGGACAAGAAGGCTGCAAAGGCCGCTGTCAAGGAGAGCCAGAAGGCATTCGTTGCCAAACTCGCTTCCTATGCAGACTGCTATATCAATGACGCATTCGGTACAGCACACCGTGCACACGGCTCTACCGCACTCATCGCCAAATACTTCCCCAACGACAAGATGTTCGGCTATCTGATGGAGAGCGAGACCAAGGCTGTGGACAATGTCCTCAAGAATGCACAGAAGCCTTTCACTGCCATTATCGGCGGTTCCAAGGTGTCTTCCAAACTCGCTGTCCTCAAGAACCTCGTCGAGAAAGTGGACAACCTCATCATCGGAGGTGGTATGGGATATACATTCATCAAGGCCCAGGGTGGCAAGATCGGCAACTCCCTGCACGAGGACGAGCTCATTCCTGATGCACTCGAGATTATGGCAAAAGCCAAGGAGAGAGGTGTAAATCTCTCCGTTTCCGTCCAGACTCTCGTAGCTGACGCATTCGGCCCCGACGCCAACACCCAGCTCGTTGATTCCAACAATATTCCCGACGGTTGGGAGGGAGTAGACGCAGGTCCCAAGACTCTTGAGAACTGGAAGAGCATCATCCTCAATTCCAAGACTGTCGTATGGAACGGCCCTGTAGGCGTGTTCGAGATTGACAAATTCGCCAACGGTACCCTCCAGATTGCAGAGGATCTCGCCGAGGCTACAGCCAATGGCACATATACTTTGGTAGGCGGCGGTGATTCCGTTGCTGCTGTCACCAAGATGGGTTATGCCGACAAAGTGAGCTATGTTTCCACCGGCGGTGGCGCTATGCTCGAGGCACTTGAGGGCAAGGATCTCCCCGGTGTTGCGGCTATCCGCGAGTAATTGAAGCATCATGCTTGGGGAACTGTTCATAAACTGGCATGTAAATCCTGTCCTGGTCCATCTCGGACCTATACAGATCAGGTGGTATTCGCTCCTGTTCGTGAGCGGATTCATATTCGGCTGGTTTCAGTTCAAAAGCTTTTTCAAAAGAGAGGGGGTACGGGAGACACTTCTGGACCCTCTCCTTTTTACTTTACTTATAGCCACCATAGTGGGTGCGCGTCTGGGGCATTGTCTGTTCTATGATCCGGCTTACTATTTCGGCAGTTGGAGCGGATTCCTGGAGGTGTTCATGCCTTGGAAAGGCGGTCTCGCCAGCCATGGAGGCGCGATAGCCCTGCTGCTTGCGATGTGGTGGTTTGTGCACCGTTACGGGCGTGCCAACGGATTCGATTTCGTATGGATTCTGGACAGATTGTGCATAACAGTGGCGCTTGCCGGGTGCATGATCAGGTGCGGAAACCTTTTCAATTCAGAGATATACGGTACGGCGACCTCTTTGCCGTGGGGTATGGTCTATGAGTTGAGGGGAGAGACGGATCCTAGACATCCGACGCAGATGTATGAGGCGCTCAGTTATTTCCTGCTATGGTGCGTGATGATAGGGCTGTACAAGTTCAGACTTGACAAGATGTACCGGGGGACGTTCTTCGGTCTCTTCCTTATAGTCTGTTTCGGCGTCCGCTTTCTCCTCGAATATACCAAAGAGACCTTGGTGCCGTGGCCGGATGTCACATCTATGACAATGGGGCAGATATTGTCAATCCCGTTCATAATCGCGGGCGGTGTCATACTCGTAATGGCGTTCGTAAAGAAAATACCGGCCCGGACGGATCATCTGGACAAGCCTGGGCGGACTCCTAAAGAATCTACCCATTACGCAAAGAGTTTGAGATAAATTGCATACAGGCATTACTATCCTGCAAAAATGGACAGTAATGCCTTTTCGTTTTTTCTTGCTGCAGGTTATTTGTGGCAAGATTTTTGCCCTATGGGGCTTTCCGTTATTTTTTAAGAAGGATTACCGTGAGGTAACCTCGATGTTGTAGTAGTATTATTATTAATGAAGAAAGTAACAGTAGTGTTTCTGCTGTCTATGGTCATTTGCTCCGCAGTCGGTGCGCAGGAGGTCAAAACGACAGACAGCACGAGGGTTCTGACATTGGAAGATGCCCTTTCTATCGCGTTGAGCGAGAATGTTTCCGTCAAAGTTGCGGACATGGAGATAACGCGTACAAAGTATGCCAAGAGAGGTACTTATGCCGCGCTGTTCCCTCAAGTGGATGCTTCTGGAGCGTTTAACCGTACGATCCAGAAGCAGGTTATGTATATGGATTTTGATATGAGCTCGCTGGGAGGTGCTCTCGGCGGTGACGGATCCGGAGATGCGTCCGGTGACGGCACTGGTACAGGAGCAGGCTCGGGTGCAGGCGATGACGCTGGTACTACATTGCCTGGCGGAGAGTCTGCAGTAGGCGGAATGGGCAACGACGGACTTGAGGTCGGCCGTTGGAATACATTCTCGGCAGGCGTTTCGGCAGCCATGCCTCTGGTAAATGCCCAGCTCTGGGAGAGTCTCAAAATCAGCGGACAGGATGTGGAACTCGCTGTCGAGAAGGCCCGTTCGTCCCGTCTGGAGATGGTCTCGCAGGTCAAGCAGGCGTTCTTTGCCGTGCTGCTTGCCAAAGAGTCCTTGGATGTTTACGAAGAAGTCTACGACAATGCAGTCGAAAACTTCAAGCAGACTGAGCAGAAATACAATGTGCAGAAGGCCTCGGAACTCGACTATATAAGGGCTAAGACCAGCGTCAACAGTGCCATTCCCAATGTCTATCAGGCGGAGAATGCGGTATTTCTCGCATTGTGGCAGCTCAAGGCTGTCATGGGCGTGGACCTCGACATGGATATAGATGTGGCCGGCTCGCTCGGCGACTGGTCCGAGACTATGTTCCGCGACCTCCACGAGCATGACGACTTTGATCTGAACAACAGCAGCACCATGCGTCAGCTTGCCATCCAGGCAGAGCAGCTCGCGACTGCTGTCAGGGTGCAGAGGTATGCCGACATACCGACCCTCTCTCTCGCATTCTCATACAGCCAGAATGCAATGACCAATGATTTTGACTTCAGCCAGTACCGTTGGAATCCTTATTCCTATATCGGACTCAGTCTGAACATTCCGATATTCGCCGGAGGCAAGAGGCGCGCCGCTGTCAAGCAGGCGCAGGTCCAGTACAACGAACTGAAACTCCAGCAGGAGAATACCGAGAGGCAGCTGCGCATCGCTATCCGCCAGTACCTCAGCCAGATGGAGACCGGTCTCAAGAGCCTGTCGGCTGCGGAATCCACTCTCGAGACTGCACGCAAGGCATACGACATCGCTGCCAAGTCCTACAATGTCGGACGCAGCACGCTGACAGATCTCAACGACGCGCAGCTCGCTTTGACCCAGGCCCGTCTCGGGGTGTCGCAGTGCGTGTACAATTTCATGATAGCAAAATCCAATCTGGAGCAGACCCTCGGCGTAGACTATGAGGATCCCTCCCAGGATGCCAGATAAGAATAATATAGAAACGGAAAGAAGATATGAACAAGACAATTACCGGTATCTCCATGCTGTCCGCTATCATCGCCCTGTCCGCCTGCGGCGGCAAGACGCAGCAGACAGCGACAGTGCAGATGGAGGAAGAGGCGACCAAGGTGGTCGTGACAGAGGCGGCTTACGCAGATGTGCCGCAGGAGGAGACTTATGCATCGACCGTGCAGGCGTATGCAGTCAACAATATCGTGCCCCAGAGCGGCGGACGTATCAAGAGAATCAATGTCGAGATCGGTGACTATGTCAAGGCAGGACAGATACTTGCCGAGATGGACAAGGCCACTCTCGAGCAGTCCAAACTCAAACTCGTCAATGACTCCACTGACCTCGCGCGTCTCAAGGAGCTCTATCTCCAGGGCGGCGTGGCGCAGGCTGATTACGAGACCGCGGAGATGGCATACAATGTCAGCAAGACTTCTTATGACAACCTCCTGGAAAACACCGTGTTGCGTTCGCCTATCAATGGCGTTGTGACTGCCCGCAACTATGACGCCGGCGACATGTACAGCATGGGCGGTCCTATCTATGTGGTGCAGCAGATTACCCCTGTGAAACTGCTCGTGGGCATATCTGAGACAGACTATACCAAGGTCAGCAAGGGTGATAAGGTCAATATCACAGTGGACGCCATTCCCGGCCGCATTTTCGAGGGCAAGGTCAACAGGATCTATCCTGTCATCGATGCAGCTACCCACACATTCACAGTCGAGGTGGTGGTCTCCAATGCAGACAAGGCACTTCGTCCGGGCATGTATGCCAGGGTACAGGTCACATTCGGTGTCAACCACAGTATTGTAGTCCCCGACGCGGCTGTCATCAAGCAGCAGGGCTCCGGCCAGAAAGCGGTGTACCTCTATGGCGAGGGCGGCAAGGCTGTCTATACTATCGTCAAGGTCGGCCGTCATATCGGCACCAATTATGAGATCCTCAGCGGACTCTCCGAGGGGGACAAAGTCATCACCAAGGGTAATGCCGGACTCAAGAACGGCTCCAAAATCACGCTGTAGTCTATGAGTATCATCAGATCTGCGGTGAACAAACCGGTCACGACGGCGCTCATTTTCGTCGCCTTCATGGTCTTCGGTCTGCTCTCACTGTTCAAGACATCCATAGCGCAGTTCCCGGACTTCGACGCCAACGTCATCATGGTGATGTCGTCGTATCCCGGAGCGAGCGCGGCGGATATAGAAACCAATCTCACCAAGGTGCTCGAAAACTCCCTCAACGGAGTCGAGGACCTCAAGGAACTTACCTCCCAGTCAAAGGAGAATATCAGCCTTCTGTATCTTGAGTTCCAGTACGGAACCGATATAGACGAGGCTACCAACAATGTCCGAGACAAACTGGACCTCGTCAATTCGGCACTCCCTGACGGGGCTTCCGTCCCAGTCATATTCAAGTTCAGTGCGGATGACATGCCTGTCATGGTCCTCTCTGCTACGGCAGAGGAATCACTCCCCGGACTGAATAAAATCCTGGACGACAAACTCGCGACTCCGCTCGCCCGTGTCAAGGGTGTAGGTACCGTGTCCATATCCGGTGCACCTACCCGTGAGATCCAGGTGTATTGCAGCCCTGAACGCCTGCAGGCATACGGTCTGAGCGTCAGCGCAATATCGTCGATTATCGCAGCGGAGAACAGGAATATCCCTTCGGGAAATATCGACATCGGTACGGATACCTATACTCTCCGTGTGCAGAAAGAGTTCCAGGATCCCTCCGAACTCCTGGATATTGTGGTCGGCTCGTTCGGCGGCAAGACCATCTATCTCAAGGATGTCGCTACTGTCAATGACGGCAGGGAAGAGAGAGAGCAGGAGTCGTACACCAACGGCGTGCGTTCTGCCCAGATTTCTATCCAGAAGCAGACAGGTGCCAATACCGTCAATGTCATCCGCGATGTCAAGAAGCAGCTCAAAACCATAGAGAAAGATCTGCCCAGCGACATCGAGATAACGACCGTCGTCGACTCTTCGGACAATATCATCAACACAATCAACACCCTCAAGGAGACGATTATAATCACCTTTATCGTCGTTATGCTGGTGGTGTTCGTGTTCCTCGGCAGGTGGAGGGCTACATTCATCATCATATTGTCCATCCCTCTGGCTCTGTTGGCGTCGCTCATATATCTGTTCGCTACGGGCAATACGCTGAATATCATATCGATGTCGGCTCTCAGTATAGCCATCGGTATGGTTGTGGACGATGCGATTGTCGTGTTGGAGAACATCTCTACCCATATATGGAAAGGCGAGAAGCCCAAGGAGGCTGCCGTACATGCTACCTCCGAGGTAGGTATTTCGGTCATCGCTTCCACTCTGACCATGCTCTGCGTGTTCCTCCCTCTGACTATGGTCAGCGGAATGGCGGGTATCATGTTCAAGCAGCTCGGCTGGATAGTCAGTATCATCATGGTTGTATCTACAATCGCTGCTCTGACGCTGATACCGATGCTCTGCTCCCGTTTCCTCAAATCCGGACCCAAGACCGGAAAACTCCACAGGCTCATATTCGATCCTATCGAGAAAGGACTTGACGGACTGTCCAACGCGTATGCCAAGGCTATCGCATGGTGTGTGACACATCGCACTGCGGTGATACTCACCGGCATAGGTATCTTTGTAGTTGTCCTTGTCACATTGGCTCCGGGCATCAAGACGGAGTACTTCCCCCACAGTGACGAAGGACGCCTTTCCGCCACGTTGGAACTTCCTGTCGGTACGGCTCAGTCTGTGACCGGAGAGGTTGCTGCCCGTGTATATCAGGATATTGTGGCTGCCGTGCCGGAACTGAAAGTGTGCAACTATACTTTCGGACAGGCTGACACGGACAATGCTCTCGCAAGTATGCGAGGCAATGGTACCCAGCTCATTTCCATGAATATCAATGTCGGCAGCATGGAGGACAGGGAGCGTTCGACCAGTGAGATTGCGGATATTATCCGCGGTATCATCAGGACCAAATATCCCGAAATCCGCAAGGCCACCATTACCGAAGGTATGGGCGGTGTCGGTGGTGCTTCCAGCGTCCAGCTCGAAGTGTACGGCTATGATTTCGAGATGACCGACCGTGTGGCTACTGACCTGCGCGACAAGATGCTTGCATCCGACGCATACACGCAGGTGATTGTGAGCCGTGATCAGTATACTCCTGAGTATCAGATGGATTTTGACCGTACCAAACTGGCTCTCAACGGTCTCAACTCGACCACTGCAGGTGCGGCATTCAGCGCGGCTATGAGCGGTACTGTCAGTTCCTATTACCGCGAAGACGGCGAGGAGTATGACATCCGTGTCCGCTATACCCCCGAGTCCCGTACGAGCATTGAGGATATTGAGAATATCATAGTCTACAACAGCGCCGGACATGGCGTTCGTATGAAGGATCTCGGTACTGTCGTGGAGACCAAGGTGCCTCCTACCATCGAGCGCAAGGACAGGCAGAGGCTTGTTACGGTCACAGGTGTCGTGTCTCGCGGTTATGCGCTGAGTGACGCCGTTACTGTGGCACAGCAGGCTATCAATGATACTGAGATACCCAACGAACTCAGCACCGTCATAGCCGGTGACTACGAGGACCAGCAGGATATGTTCGGAGATATGGGATTGCTCCTGCTCCTCATCGTCATTCTCGTGTATATGGTGATGGCCTCGCAGTTCGAGTCGTTCATGTCGCCGTTCGTCATCATGTTCTCCGTGCCGTTCGCTATCGTCGGTGTCATCCTCGGATTGAGGATTACAGGTACGGCTCTCGGAGTGATGGCCATCGTGGGTGTCATCATCCTGATGGGTATCGTGGTCAAGAACGGTATCGTGCTCATCGACTACACCATACTCTGTCGTGAGAGGGGCATGGGCGTCGTAGAGGCGTCAGTCACAGCGGCGAGAAGCCGTCTGCGTCCTATCCTCATGACCACACTGACAACCGTGCTGGGTATGCTGCCTATGGCGGTAGGTACAGGTGAGGGTGCTGAGATGTGGCGTTCTCTCGGTGTCACGGTATGCTGGGGTCTGTCTGTATCGTCACTCATTACATTGTTCCTGATACCTTCCCTGTACTGTGCGTTCACCACAAGGCAGGAGAAGCGCAAGGAAAAAAAACTTTTAAAGGCAACACAGAAATGAAAGCTGTATTCGTAGCATATAATCAGGCTTATAACGAAGAGGTCAGCGAACTCCTTATGGAGCACGGCCAGCGCGGTTTTACGCAGTGGCAGGATATACAGGGACGCGGAGGTGTGGATGGAGAGCCTCATTACGGCAACCATGCCTGGCCTACCATGAACTTCGCCCTGCTCGCCATTGTAGAGGACGGCAAAGTGGACTCCATACTGGCGGACCTCAAGGCCAAGGACGCAGCCAGCCCCGACCTCGGACTGAGGGCATTCGTCTGGGATGTTGAGAAGAGCATCTGACGCTCATCTTCAATAAGATTCATTGGAAGAGACCTTGAAAAGATACTTTCGGGGTCTTTTCTTTTTCATTATATTTGTAGATTAGGATAAAAAAGGACAATTATGGAAAAGGTTATTACGAACGATAATTTCAAATCCATTATCGCGGAGAATTATGTCGTGCTCGTGGATTTCTGGGCTA
>CAZKRZ010000011.1:10740-17401 GCA_964555325.1 uncultured Muribaculaceae bacterium | reverse complement strand
CGAATGACTTGGAGAGATGGTTTATCCTAATGATGGTGTCGGTCGTGGTGTCGAACATTTGCAAGCACTCAATAATCCGTTCCGGAAAAATTGTGCAAATATATAAAAATAATCCCGATACCTATAGGTATCGCAACGGATTTGTGAGCACTGATGTAAATTGTATCTCAAGTTCGGGGCACTCATCTGCCATAATGTCCCTGAGCAAGTCCATGGTATACTGCTCACTCTGATAATGTCCGAGTCCCACGAGCAGCATTCCGGGGTCAAAGAAATCGTGATAATGGAGTTCGCCGGTGATGAAGCACTGCGCACCGCAGGCGCGGGCCTTGGAGATCAGGAAAGCCCCGGCACCTCCACACAGAGCGACCTTGCGTATCTTGTCCCCGCCGACTATAGGAGAATGCACGAGGCAGTCCACCTTGAAAATGCTTTTGAGCCTGTCCATCAACGACTCCGGCGTCTCATCGACCACCAGATAGCCGAGCAGGCCGCTGCCGGCATTGATTCCGGGCTTGGGATCAAGCCACTCGCATTTCTCCATGCCTATCAGTTCCGCTATCTTGTAATTGACTCCTCCCGGAGCATTGTCGAGACTCGTATGGGCGCTGTAGATGATCAGAGAAGAAGCGAGCGCCTTGACCACACAGCGCTCCTGGTATGTCGAGAGCGTGAGCTGCTTCAAAGGATGGAAAAGCAGCGGATGGTGCGAAACCAGCATGTCGCAACCCTGCGCGACCGCCTCGTCCACTACCTCTTCCGTGATGTCGAGGCAGACCATCACCTTGCGGCATTCGCGGTCCAGATCAGTACCGACCTGCAGACCGGAATTGTCAAACCCGTCCTGATACTCCAACGGAGCCCGGCGCTCAATCACGCCTATAATATCTCTGATCGTCATAGCATTACCCTTTATCAATCAATATCTGTCAGAATGTCCCGAGACACGCATCAAGAGCCTCCTTGATGGCATCCTTATCCAGATGCTGCCCGATGAAAACGAGTTTCTGCATACGGTCTCCGTAGTGCGGATCCCAATCCCTCTGCAAAGCTTCATCCTCCGCAAGCCTCATCTGCAACTCATAAGGAGGCATTGTGGCAAACCACTGCCCTATATTACGCAGCGATACCTGCTTGCCTGCCTGTTCGAAAAGATAGCACAGGTCGGACTCTGTCTCGAAATAGCATATCCCCTTGGCGCGGATGACGCCCTTGGGCCATTTTTTCGCCACAAAGTTATCGAAACGATTGAGGTCGAATGGTTTGCGCGCATAATAGACATACGTGCCTATACCATATTCCTTCGTGGTCATGATGATGGTGGTGATGATGCCCGTGCCCGTGCTCTTCATGGTCGTCGTGCTCTTCGTGCTCATGGTCCTCATGTCCATGTTCATGCTCATGATGATGTTCATGCTCGTCATGGTCGTGGTCGTCATGCTCTTCGTCTTCGTCATGATGGCCTTCCACTTCGCGTATCCATGTGGCGGAGGTGGCGACTTCGTCGAAATTGAACATGCCCGTATTCAGTATCTTGTCGAGCTCCACCTCGCCCCAGTCGCATTCTATGATTTCAGCTTTGGGCTGGAGTGTACGGACTATCGCACGGATTCTCCCCAATTCTTCGGCAGAGACCTCGGAGGCTTTGTTGAGCAGGACTATATTGCAGAACTCTATCTGCTGGATGAGCAGATTCTCGATGTCATCCTCGGCAAGATTGCGCTTGAGCAGGTCGCCTCCGCCGGAGAATTCGTCCCTCATGCGGAGAGCATCCACCACCGTCACTATACAGTCCAGATGCACATACCCGTCCTTGACATACTGCGGGCCCATTCCGGGAATGGAACAGATGGTCTGGGCAATGGGTTCCGGCTCGCAAATGCCGCTCGCCTCTATCACTATATAGTCAAAACGGCCCATGGCTGTGATTTCCGTGAGCTGCTCGACGAGATCCATTTTGAGGGTACAGCAGATACATCCGTTCTGGAGAGCGACGAGGCTCTCGTCCTTTTTGCCGACAACGCCGCCTTTCTGTATGAGGTCGGCATCGATATTCACCTCTCCTATGTCATTGACAATGACTGCGAATTTGATTCCTTTCCTGTTTGAAAGGATTTTGTTGACCAATGTGGTCTTGCCACTGCCGAGATAGCCGGTCAGCAGAAGTACAGGTATATCTTTCATTTCCAATTCCCTGCGCCGGCTTAAAAGTCCGGAGGCACGCGCCGTCGGGATCTGCCGGTACAACAGGGCACAAACCGCGCTGCAAAAATTGCGCCCGATGCAGCCTGAGACAGCATCTGACAGGCTGACCGCCAAATAATAGAATGTATTTCTTTGCAAAATCCTTATATTTGCGCAATCTATGATTTGGGAAATTGTTTCGGAATCATTAAGCGGTGCCATACTCATTTCGGGACTGGTCACGGTGATGATGATGCTGATAGAGTCTCTGAATGTCAGTTCTCACGGAGACATGCTGCGCAGGCTTGCCCGCAACAAAGGCGGACAGGTCGCGTTGGCTACATTTCTCGGAGCGATTCCCGGCTGCATGGGAGGCTACGCCGCCGTTTCACTGTACACACACGGCGCAATGAGTTTCGGAGCGTTGATAGCCATGATGATAGCCACTTGCGGCGATGAGACATTCGTCATGCTCGCAATGTTCCCAGACAAGGCCGCCGTAATACTTATAGGTATAGCGCTGCTCGCTCTCGCGGCAGGCATGCTGACAGACCGGCTCATCCCTGCACATCTGCTGCCGAAACTGAACGAGCAGTGCGATGAGGTGCACGGACACGCAGCGGAACACAGCCACAACACACAAAACGGGCACAAAAGACATCTCGGCTGGCAGAGAATCGTCATGTTCATAGGTATAGCCGCATTCATCACGGCATTGGCGACAGGCGCGCTCGGACACGGAGAAGAGGGGCACACGCACGGTGGCGGGCTGAATCTGCTCAGCGAAGAATGGATGAACATATTGTTCGCCGCACTCGCCGTCATCATGCTCGCAATACTCGTCCGGGCTTCGGACGCATTCATCGAAGAGCAACTGTGGCACCATATAGTGTGCAGGCATTTCCCGAGGACATTCGTATGGACATTCGGGGTGCTCATCATCATCGGCCTGCTGACACAAGCCGTGGATATCAGCGGATGGATAGGCGACAATACCGCACTGATGGTGATACTCGCAACGCTGGTCGGCATCATTCCGCAGTCCGGGCCGCATCTGATATTCGTCACTCTCTACGCCAGCGGTGTCCTGCCGCTGCCTGTACTGCTCGCAAGCTGCATATCCCAGAACGGACATGCCTGCCTGCCGCTGCTCGCAGAGAGCCCGCGCTCTTTCATTCTGGCGAAAGCCATAAACAGCACACTCGCCCTCATCGTCGGTTTCGCCGCGATGCCCCTCCTGTAAGCCTTTGTCGCGGCATGACACAGCACATTCTCCTCCACAAGCAGCGAAAGAGAATGTATACCGATTCAATTATCTGTCAAGCAATTATTTGCCGCGGCGTTTGGGATTGGCGGGGAACCAGCCTTTGCGGACGCGTTCCTCCTGCTCGAAAAGTTCGCGTATAGACCAGAATGCCGAGAACGCCATTACTCCGAACACCGTAGAGAGGAGATAATGGACTGTCGGATCTTTTATCCACAGGCCTGTCAGCACACTGAGAATGCAGAACAGCACCCCGACTACGGCAAATACAGGCCAACAGCCTTTGCCGAAATGATATTCGCATTTGATTACAATGGGATGGCAGATGCCTATTGTCAGGAACGCAGCCAGTCCCGTAAGAACGCCTACTATATAATACATATCGTTCTATTCCAATATATTAGGTTCTATAAGATTGTTGAGAAGCGCGTATACGGTGAGACCAGCGACGGTCTTGATACCGGTCTTGCGCGTGATGTTCTTGCGGTGGGAAATCACCGTATATACAGAGAGGTTAAACCTGTCGGCAATCTCCTTGTTGAGCATTCCCTGCGCGACGCAGACGAGTATTTCCTTTTCACGGGCAGAGAGTTCGCTGCTGTCCGCAGCCTGCGTCTCTTTCTGTGCGCCGGCAGCCTTTCTCAGTTTGTGGACTATCGTCACCGGCGAGTCATAGAGGCCTATGGTATCGTCAAACTGCCTGTAGAGCTCATCGTCCGCCAGGACGGTGCGCAGCGCCACGACACCGCCGCATTCGGGCAGCAGTGCCCGTACATTCTGCCTGTCAGAATAATCCAGCACCTGCGGATCGAGGACAACGACATCCATGTTGCGGAGCAAAGTGCCCGAGACCCTGGAGAGATCCGAGAGCACTTCTGCCACGTCGAACTCACCGCGCTCCGCGAGCACGCCCTCCAGGCCTTTGGAGAGCACGGAAGACGGTGTCACGACGAGTATTCTTTTGCGTCCCTCTTCCATTATTCGCCGGATTCAAGTTTCTTGACCAGAGGTATCAGGACATCCTCCTCGACGGAGGTGTGCTTTGCCAGGTCTTTCTCAAGATGATATATCTGATGCAGGACGTCATAACGCAGTTCCTGGTCGGACATCTCCGGCAAATATTTCATTACCAGATTCTTGAGATCTCCGAGTTTTTCATCGATATTGCTGTGGTTCTCCCTGAACTGCCCGATGGAATAGCCACCCTCCGGCGTGCCTGCGATTACCGACTCCACATAGGGAATGACGGTAAACTCCTCATAGGCAAAATGATTCTGCACTTCCCTCTCGTAGTCTCCAAAGAAACGCCCTATCATGCGGCGGGTCTTGTCATCATAGGATTCCATGAGCACGGAGAGCGACGAAGAGAGATTCTTCAGAGAGACATTCGTATAGTCACGGTGGGAATTGCGCAGATAGCGCACTATATCCCCGACATCCGCACGGGACATCAGTTCCGCAGGCAATTTGCCGTCATCGTAATGATATATGTCGCACACGAGCAGGAAAGAGTCCGTATTGACACCGTGCAGACGGCACGCCTCCTCTATTGTATGTTCTCCGAATCCGAGCCCAACCCCCATACGGGACATCACAGACAGCAGATTATGATCCAGATCCACCAGATCGGCGAGCTTCATGCCCGATGTAATGCCATTTTTCATAACATTGTCAAATATAGCCAAAAACAGCGACAAAACAGCGGAACGGCATGCGGTGCAAGTCGCACATTATACCGGTCCGCTGTCCAAAAAGAACTTATCATCATCTATGACTGCAAAATTACACTGCAAAAGAAAATCCGCCAATCACCAATACTGGTGAAAGGCGGACCGTCTTATAACCATTAATTGCTACCTGGGGCTCAATGAGTCTTCAGTCGGGCAAGGGTCTTGGCCGCTTCGTTGCGGACCGGTTCCGGAGCGTCTCCGGAGATGATGCGGCGGCAGGCATCCTCTATCTCACCTGCGCGGTACGAATAGGTAAACCAGCCGAGAGCCTCTATGGCTGTGACACGCAGATTCCAGTCCTGGCTGGGGTCCTCTGCAAATGCCAGGAGATCTCCAAGCATATAATGGTAGTTGTAGTTGCGGTATGAGGTAAGTTCGTTTGCGCGCTTGGACGCCTTCACTTCCCTGTCCATTATCACTTCCATATCCCCCTTGACATAATTGTGGCTGCGATCATAGCGTGCCAGGAGGCTTGCCTTGTCATAGCTCGTGCCCTCCATGAGATACGGATGCGCGGCAAATTCACTCTCAACGGCCTTTTCAATGGTCTCCTTATCAAAGAGTACGAACGAATCCGTCGCCCTGTAGGAAGCACGTTCCGACATCTTGTCCTCTATGAGGGTACGGACCACGCAAGAAGCCAGTTCGGGATTGCCGCAACGGCCTGCAATGGCAGCTGACATCCTGCGTACGAGTTCGCAGTTGTCGCCGACGCCTGCCTGGACCATGCCGACAAACGCGGGATCGCGCTTGAATGACATGAGATTGAACGCCTCGCTGCGCACCACGCCGTACTGGGACTTGTAGAACTTATCCACAAGCAGAGGGACTATGCCCTCGTAACCACAGTCATTGAGTTTGCGCAATGCTATCGACTGGACATCGGCAGGAGCGTCCTCATTCTTCAGGAGTTTGAGCCATACCTTGGAGCTGTGGCCGGAGCCTGCGAGCATAGCATTGAGGTCAGTCCCGGGGAATGTCGTGTTTCCGAAACGGTAAGTGGGGTCTCCTACCAGGTGGGTCTCTATGGTCGTCTGCTGGTAACGGGCCCACGTACCTACGCGGACACCGCATGAGAGCAGGCCAAGATACCTGTCCGGAAGCCTGTCCTGCAATGAGTTGACAGTATTTCCCTGGGTAATTATAGTCCCTCCGGGAGAGAAGATGTACGCACCGGCGATATAGTCGGGAGTGTGGAACGAACCGTTGTAGCAGGCGTCGAAGATGACGAAACGGCATGCAGGAGCGGCAGCCCACACATCACTCGTGTACATATCCTTGGCATCGGAGTATGCGGCATCGGCCTTGGCAAGCGAGTCATTAGTCTCAAGCCAGGACTCGGGCACGCCATAGGTCACCATTATATCCTTTTTGGTAGCCTCGACATCCTTGGAACGTCTGAGACGGGTACGGAAACCGCGCTTGACATCATCGATGAGGCTCTGGGTGCCGACCAGCATCTCCGCTCCATTGATATACTCGG
>CAZKRZ010000011.1:6609-10730 GCA_964555325.1 uncultured Muribaculaceae bacterium | reverse complement strand
ATGGTGCATGATGGCAAAGTCCATGGAAGGGTCTCGGAGTTGCTCCAGCAGATAGTTCTTCATGGGGAACTCCTGACGGTACTCATAGAACCTCACACGGCTGTCGCCAGAGAAGAGCGAAGGAATCTGCTCACGCAGGGTGAGCTGCTCGCCGGACCATGCGTCAAAAGCATCGGAGTTGTAACCGTGGCCGCGGAACATGAAAGCATTGTCGAGCACATTGTCCACAGCGTGTGCGGCTACAGCCTTGTCGAGGAAAGTACCGATCTTCTCGACAGCGTCGTCGCCCTCGGCACGGACACGCGCCGAATAGATGTCGCTGCTCACATAGTGCTCAGAATCAGCACGCAGGGTATAATAGAAATAATCCGGCTTGTCAGCGTCCCTCTTGATAAAATCGAACTTGAGGTCAAAATCATCATAGAAACGGTCCGACGGCACGGAAGAATCCTTCCAGTCGTGCTTCTGATTCATCTTGAACGCGGATGTCAGATGCTGGGCGTCGCGGAGCATGGCAATGGGAATGCGGCCGACAAAGACCACACCCTCGAGAGGCATCTTGCCCTTGTAGAGAGTCGCAATCTGCGCCTTTACCTGCTCGGGGCTTTCCCATTTGTCTGCAACCACATAGGTGGCAAGGCCGTCGGCCTCGACTGCATCCTTATAGGCGATAACCTTGGAAGATAGCGCGTTATAGGTATCCGTATCGATAAATATCGCAAACGATGTCGCCGACTTGATTCCCGGCTTGATGACCTTTGGAGCGGCGGAAAGCGTCTGCACGGCACATGCCGCCACAGCGCACAACAGCAATACTGTCCTCTTCATATCTTACTTCAAACGGTTAATTGACTGGATGATTTCCGCCCTCAGCTCGTCAGGCAGTTCCTTGTCCTCATTGAGTATCTTGCCCAGGCCGGAGACAATCTCATCCTTGCGATATGACATCGTGAACCATCCGAGGGTCTCGGTCATTATGACGCGAAGCCCGGTATCTTCTGTAGAGTCAGCGACAATGGCGAGGAAGTCGGGAATGCTCTCATGGCAGTTGTTGTTGCGTATGGTACGCATAGACATCTTCCTGGTATTGAACTTCTTGGACTTGTCCATGATATTGGACAGGTTATAGTCGTTCATCTCCGCCATCTCATCGATTTCCGCGAGAGTGTGGTCCAGGACTGCCCTGCTGTCCAGCCATGTCATATGAGGCAGATGGTCCTCGGCAGCCTTTTTCATCTTGGCGATGTCACAGGCCTTTACCGAAGTACTTACGGCATAGTCGCTCACGCGAATCTGCTCGGGACGGTCGAGGCGCAGAGCCATCAGACCGGCGAAGAGACGAGGATCACCGCATTTGCCCACGAGAGTGGCGGCACGGCGGCGTACAGTCTCATAGTCGTCCTGCATACCGAGATTGATTGCAGCCACGCGGGACTCGTTGTCCATAGTGCTCAAGAGTTTGAGGCACTCCATCCTGACTGTGCCGAATGCCGAATCGTGCATGATGCCGAGCACCTCGTCTGCGGTCATCGCACCGAGTTCGGTCAGACGCCTGACAGCCACGGTCTGCACTGCTGCATAAGGGCTGTTCAGATGTTTGCGCCAATACTTGACGTCATTGGCATGACGGGCAATCTCCCCCTTGAAATCGAGGTTCGGAGCGGGCTTGAAATGGAAGGTAGGATCACCGATGATATGCCCCTCGAGGGTGGCGACGAGACGGTTGTACTCGCCTACCCTGCATCCGAGGGCAAGCAGGCCGACAGCCTCATAGGTCCATTTGTCCTGAAGCACATTCACGGAGTTGCCCTGCGTCGCCACAGTCCTGCCGTCTCCGAAAATGTAATAGCCGCTGATACTGCCGGGACGGTGGAAAGAGCCGTTGTAGCAGGCGTTGAATGTAACATACCTCGGCTGGGGAGCAATCTTCCTAAGATCGTCGAGAGTAATCACTGTCTCTTGATAGATGGAATCATGCACAGCCTCGCGACGCTCGGAAATCTCCTCCGCCGCGCCGAAGTCCTCAAAGAACTTGTCTGTCAGATGATACTCTGCCTTGAGACGGGCTACGGCCTCCGTGCTGTCCATGCTCGCCAGCATACGCGAATACTGGTGATAGACACCGCCGTAACTCCACTTCAAGTCAGCAAGGGTCTCATCCAGCGTAGCGTTGGCAGGCATCTCGCTGATATGCTGCAGATGTATCGAGCCATGCTCATTAAAGAAGAATGCATCCACCTCGGGGCGCTCCAGCTCGTCGAAGAGACGATACTTCATGAACTTGTCCATGGTGAAGCGCAGCCTCTTGAAATTGCGGCTGTCGTCCTTGATTCCGGGGAAGTTCTCCTTTACGGTCTTGTTCTCGTCCATCCAGGTAATCAGACAGTCGCTGTTGTATCCGCTGCCTGCGAATGTCACGATATTGTCCAGAGCATCGGGATTGCGCTTAGCCTCGACAGCTTTCTCGAGGAACTTGCCTATCGCCTCATATTTGTCGACACCGAGTGCAGGCGGACATTTGATACGGCCGGAGTAGAATGTCGGAGCAAGTGTCTGCGGAGAATCCTCGGTCAATTTATAATAGAAGAATGTAGAATCCTTGTCCAGATACTCAAACTGCAGGTGCAGGTCATCATAGAAACGGTCAGATCCTACAGAAGACTCCTCTCTCGGGAATTTGTCCTCATCCATCTTGAATGCCGTCGTCATGTGCTGAGCATTGCGCACCATCACCACGGGAATGTCTCCGACGAGCACTATTCCCTCCAGATTCTTGGCAGTTTTGTTGAGTTTGACAAGTTCGCCGCGGACCTGGTCGGGACTTGTCCAGTCACCGGAAATGATATAGGTACGGAGTCCGTCGTCCTGCAGGGCATCCCTGTAATCCATGACCTGCGTGCGGGTCTTCTCAAAGGTAAGCGCGTCAATGAATATGGCGAACGCGTTCCCATGCTTGGATTTGTGCTTTACGATCTGCACATCCTGCGCCGCCGCCATTCCCTGCACCGCCATCAGGAGTGCACCTGCAGCGGCTATTTTCGATAATATGCTATGTCTCATTGTCATTGATACTTATTTTGCGGAACCCAAACGTGTTACGGCAGAAACGAGTGCCGGCCTCATGCTCGCCGGAGTGGAATCATTGTCCAGCAGCGACTTGCATACAGAGATGATCTCTCCCTTGTTGTATGCCAGTCCATACCAGGCAAAGGACTCCGCCAGGCGTGTACGCACATCTACATCCTCGGAAGCATCCGCCAGGACAGCGAGAAGTTTCTCCGTATTCTGATGATAGGGGCGGTTGCGCAGGAAATCTATATACAGAAGCCTGTAATTCTTGGAGCCGTCCTTGTCGAGAATACGTCCCAGGGACTCGGCTGCATCATCCTCATTGATGATGTCCAACAGTTCGCTCTTGTACTGGGCTGCATGCCAGAATTTCTTGCCCTCGAACCACTTCTCCACAGCCGCTGTAGCCTTGGCGCGGTCAAAGCAGCAGAGAGACTGCGTGGCGTTGAACACCACACGGGCGGAATTGCGGTCCTCCACATACGCCGCAATCAGATAAGGGAGGAAATCCTCATCTCCGCAACGTCCCATACGGGTAACGCTGACACGGCGGATGAATTCATAACTGTCATGGACTCCGAGTTTGAGAGCCTCGCGATAATTGTCATCTGCGAGCCTCTGCAGCAAGGCAAGCGCACGATAACGCACGATTGCATAGGGGGAATCCTTGAACTGTGCGAACAGAATGTCCGAAATGCCGGGAACTCCTGCCTCGAACAGACGGGTCATCGCCATGTTGCAAATCTCGGGATCGGCATCTCCGAGACGCTCCTGCCACTGAGCCGCATCATCGGATGCAAGCAAGGTATTGACCTCGTCCCCAGCGACATAGGGAGCAAAATGGAAAGTAGGGTCACCTATGATGTGGGACTCCAGGATATTGGTATGCTGTGCCCAATGTCCGACACGGGCACCACGGCCGAGCAGACCCATGAACTCAAATGCAGCCTTGTCCTGCAACACATTGACACTGTTGCCGAAGCAGACCACGCACTCTCCGGGAGACATGATGAATTTGCCCGCGATAAACTGCGGATTGCGGAAGTCGGCAT
>CAZKRZ010000011.1:0-6599 GCA_964555325.1 uncultured Muribaculaceae bacterium | reverse complement strand
CCTCCTCAAGTATGATACCGGTGTGCAGATCCTCGAGCGAATCCTTTACCGCCCTGTCAGGGTCGGCATAGCCGGCAAACCATGTGGTGTCAAGCCCCCATTTCTCGGCACTGCTCCTGGCCTTCTCGACATCACGTGCGGCTGTCCTCTCGAGATACGAACGGAGAGACTCCTCGGGGCCGGCAGGCTGGGGTTTGGTGCTGATATACATCCTGTACCAGTCTCCGTGCTCGTGGAATGCCATGAAATCGAGTTCCGGACGGCGGAGTTCCTTGATGGTATTGTCCTTCATGTAGTCGGACATAGAGAAGCGCAGATAGCGGGCGTTGTTGTGCGTAAACACGTCACCGAACTGCTCTCCGATAATCTTCTGCTCCGCTTCCCATGCCGTGACACAGCCCGAATAGGAGCCATGACCGGTAAAGGACACCATCTCATCCAGTTTGTTGTCAGCATAATGCGCCGCCGTAGCCTTGTCAAGATAGCGGGAAATCTGCTCATAGGGATCTCCGCTCCCCTCCTGCGCCATGATACGGCCGGTGTAAATGTCGCACTCTATGTAAGGCAGCGAATCCGGAGCCAGCTCATAGAAATGCAGCAGCCCCTGGGGAGCATCAGGCAATGCGTTGAATTTCAGATCAAAATCATCATAGAAGCGGTCCGACGGTACCGCGACGTCAGCGAGAGGATGAGCCCTCTCGTCCATCTTGTACGCCGAGGTCATGAACTGGGCATGCATCACCATCGGGATAGGAATCTTACCGATGAATACGGCACCTTCCAGAGCATTGTCAGAATGCCTGCGCATGAGGACTTCCTTGACTGCCTCCGGACTCTTCCAGTACGCAGACTCTATAAACACCTTGAGGCCGTCTTTTTCGACAGCCTCCTTGTAACGTGCAACCGCCCCGTGGCAATGGTCGTAAGTGTCACGATCAATGACGATTGCGAATGAATGCCCTTGCGTGGCGCCCTGCAGGACCACTGCCGTCAGCAACGCAAGGGATGACATTAATGTTTTTTTGAACATAAGGTAGTTAGAAAGATATTCCGACTTTGACAAGTGCAATCCTCCTGTTGTGGAAGGTGTCGCCGTCAGGGTTGTAATATTTATATGATCCACCTACGAACATGGAGTAATCCCTGTTGAGAGGGAATGACCATGTCACATCCGCTCCGACATTGAAGCAGTCTACCGTAACATATTCATAGTCAAGGAGAGTGAACTCCTTATAGCAGATATCATCCGCCTTATAGCCGTTGTAGTCAAGAGAACGTTCGTCGTTGAACTTGCGTCCGAGGCTCAGAGTTGCGAGCAGAGAACTGCCGCCCAGGCGGAGATTGTGCGTGGCGTATGCCCCGAAAGCAGTATTGGAATAGTCCTTTGTGGACCTCGGCACATAATAGACGAATCCGTCTTTCTCATGCTTTGCGGAGACTCCGAACTTCCATTTATAGGAACGGGGACCGGAAGTCACCATATAGTCTACCTTGAACTCATCCGTGGTATTCTTGAAATTGGAACGGACAAACTTGGCATCCGTTATCCACGTCTGGATCTCATAGGTATTGTCATAAGTCTGGAAATACTCTATGCCGTCATAGGATTTGTGCGCATGCCTGTAATTGACGAAGAGTATGCCTCTGTCCATATTGTACTGACCTGCAGCCGTGATGTCAAAACGGTTGTCACGCACTGTACCGACCATACGCGGCTGGGAATACGAACTCTTTGCATCTTCGACCTTGTAAGCATAATTCGCAGCGAGCAGGAACTTGCCTTTGCCGTTGATATAAGAATACTGGAGTCCACCGCCGAGAGTGTTGGCATTGTAATTACGAAGAGTCTGTATAGAGCCTCCGAACGAACTTATGACACCGCTGTTGAAGAACCCGGGAGACACCATCTGCCAGGCGTCACAATTGACCAGATAGTTGACCACGTCCGCGGTACCGTCCTCTCTGTAACTGGCATAATGGAAGTTGGCACCCACCGTATTGTACCTGTCCAGTTTGACCAGGACAGACGGCTTGAGATCGAGACTTGACATCCTAGTATAAGGACGGGGGTCAATCTGTTTTGCCGCAACAGCGACATCGTATGAGCCTGTCAGTCCGAGCACAACCTTGTTCCACAGCATGGGAGCTGCGGCCTTGAACGCGAGATGATACTTCTGGTTCTTCCATTTGCTGTAGGTGGAATCTGCCAGGAAAAAAGGCTGGTCGCGGAGCGGATCCACGAGCGTAGCGTTCCAGCGTGCGCCGGAGATATTCTCATTGGTGTACTTGAACTCGCCCCAGATGTACCAGCCGCCGAGATCCTTGTAGATACCTCCACCCTGGGTGTAGAAATTGAGGTTCTTGTTGTCGTCACCGATCTGCGCGTATTTGTAGTCACCCTTTGCCAGATCGTAACTGAACTCCGCAGAGGAGAGACGCTTGGGCGCATCTATTATACCGCCGCCGGCATTGTCCGAATTGGAAATCCAGATGCTCTCCATATCCTGCCTGTCCTTCCAGGTAGGATCAATCAGGTGCTGCTGCTTCCTTTCTTTGTCCGGTTGCGCTTTCGATTCGTAAAAAACGTTCTTCGGACGATATGCACGCTTACCCTGCGCCGAAAGCATTTCCGGCACGGAGAGCGCCACAATCAGGGAAAGTCCCGCGATTATATATCTTTTATCCATAAGTTGATTCTATTTTTATGCCCCTACTATTTGGAAGTGACCCATGACGGCTCTTTCTCTCCATAACGGCGTATGGCCGGACGGTCCATGACCTCGAAGTCGATGGTCGAGTTGTTTGTATCCTGGAATATAGGCGTGCCGTCTTCCCTGTGCGAAAGCACCCTGCGGGACACGGACTTGCCGATATATGTAGACCCGACAGAGGTTCCTCCTGCATCTACGAAACCGGGGATTCGCTTCATCTGCATCGAATTCATATTGGGCAGGCACTCGAGACCGTCCAATACGGAATTTGCATCGATACGCGCATATTTTGTAGATTTGCTGACTTCGCTCACGACATGCTCGCCCTCCACGGAATAGTAGTCCGCTCCGATAATGTCACCCTCCGGCTTGTACAGTGCGAATGCCGCTCCGAATACGGAGGTCAGCCACTGCATAGGGTTGAAACTGCTATAGAAGATATACTGCATGTTGGGCACTTTGGCGTTGTCTCTCAACTCATTGCCGACAGAGCATTCCCACTGCGCCATAGAGTTGTCAAAAGAGTCCGGATTGTTTTCCACATGATTCCTCGCCTCCTGGACAACGACGACAGACTCACCGGGAGCAAGGGGATAGTCATGCCCCGTGCCGGGGAACTGCCACACCCACAGGGCATAGACGTAATTGTCCTCACCCTCCTCATCCGGCCATACAGGCTTTGTCGCAGTCGCGATATTGGGATACAGCTGCGCGAAGCATACACCGTCAAGATACTCTACCTTGTCACCGTTGTTATAGATCTGATAGGTCTGGTCCCTAAAGTAGTAGTTCGACGCTCCGCAATAGTATATCTCGGAGAAAATCAGTCCGCCGACCTTGGCAGGACGGACATTCAACTGATGGTCCTTGTTATTGATAGCCTCTTCTTTTGTGATATTCTCATACAGGGAGACACTCGATATGTTACCGTTGATGTAATAGGACTGGCCACCCTGATCCGTGACACCATAGATGGACACGCTGTATACTCCGGGATCAAGGGTCACGGAACATACACCGTCCTCATCAGTCTGCGATGCCACGACGGCATCATTGGCGAGATTGGTAAACACGGCATTCAATCCCGACACATTGAAACTGCTGTCGGGCTCGACATTTCCGCCCTTGGGAACGAATCCCGTCACAGCATTCACTTTGTATGATACAGTCACATACTCTACCCTCTCGACATCTTTCACATCATTCATCATGCCAATGCAGGATGAAAGCGAGAACAGTCCCGAAAGGAGTATGGATATACTAACAATTCTTTTCATAACACTTTAGAATATTTTGGCGGTCAACTGCAATCCGAAGAAGAACACATCTCCGTTACGCCTGTAGATGGTTCCGGGATTCTTCTTGCTCTTCTGCAGAGGAGTCGAACGGAACAGGTTGTTGGCAAAGAACGAGACGTTGAACTTGTCAAACTGCTTTGTCACATTGGCATTGATGCAGAGCGCGGGATTGTATGCCGGCTCGATCTCCCTGCGTATAGGCGAGAGGGCTCCGTTGTCCTCATTGCGGAGGATAGGCAGCCAGCTCTTATAGTCTGCCGAGTTGGGATCTGCATTGGCAGGATCAAAATCATAGACCTTGCCGTCTGCGACGCTGATATACTTGACAGGAATGTCGTCATTCTCGGCATAGGTCTTCCAGGACCTGTAATTCCAGTCAACATTCGCAGTCAGCGAGATGACGAATCCGAGTTGGGGAATGTTATGCGTAACGACCAGATTGGTAATGAAATCGTTTATCTTAGAAACTCCGTTGGCAACCTTGGCGTCATAGACACCTATATCCTTGTTGCCGCGGCCATTCTTGTTATAGAACAGATAACCGTTGCTCCAGGACTCTCTCCTGTAATACTGTCCATTGAAGAGGAACGAAGTACGCAGGGCGTCAATACGGCCGAAGTCCCATACAAACTCAATACCCTTCTGCTCATAAGCCGAGGTGTTGCCGGGGCTTGAATAAGAGAGCAGGTAATTGCTTGAATCATAGAGATACAGAGAGCCGGGCATGGAGCCGTCAGCAGGATATTCATCTATATCATACTCCGTGTACTCGACCAGTTTCCAGTTGTCAAGTCCCTGGGTGATGGAATAGCCGTTGTGGCAGACATCGCGGTATGCAGTCAGCGAGAGCCTGGTCTTGCCGAGCGAGAGGTCCACTCCGACCTCCGTCTTGTAGACCTTGGAAAGCTCCAGATCATAGTTCTTGGTGTCATACACATGCGTCGTGATAATCTCGAACTGCTGTGACTCGGGAATGTCGTAATACGATGCGTAGGACCTGTTCTCAAAGTTGAGCATATCAAAGTATGCATTGTCCGGATAGATGTACAGCAACGGCGGAGTCTTGACATTGATTCCGTATGCTCCGCGGACGCTCAGCACATCGGGGATAATCTCGAATGACGCATTGATACGCGGTGCCAGCGCACCCTTGTCGATACCGGACACCAGATCATAGCGTGCTCCTGCCACAATCTCCAGATCACGGTCCAGGATACTTGTCCTGAATGTCTCCTCGGCGTATGCACCTCCCCTATTCAGGAATGGAATATCCTTGTACGGACGCTCACGCTGGGTAGCAAACTCGGCACCCGGAGTACGCAGAGGAGGGTTGTCATAGTCAAAGACCTTGCCCCTGCCCACATTTCCGTCACTGTTGAAATCCGCACCGACGATGAAATAGTGGTTGGTACGTCCGATATTGCCGGAGAAATTGGCCTGCAGTTTGGCGTAGGTATTCAATTCCTTGCCATAGATATTATAGAAATAGTCATAACTGCCGGGTGTTACCCATGAGCGGTAGGACTCGTATCCCGCAGGAATGTTCGTTATCTCCGAACCAAGGTCATTGCCATCTTTGTCAATGAGGGAGAAATGCCCGCCGGGAATGCTCGAAAGCACAGCACCGTCCTCTTTGATAAACGAATACGCGACATCACCATTGGTCGCCTTGTCTGCAAAATAGGTCAACCTGTCCGTATAGTTGAATGACAGATTGTATTCAACATTCTTGAACCAGGACTTGCTGACGGTATAAGTACCCTTGGTAGTCAGCCTTATGCCGCAGTCGCGGCTCTTCTGATACTTATAGTCGCTCTCGTCGTCCGGATTTGGATAGGCCTTGTCTTTAGCCCAAGTGAAATTGGCGGAAGTCGTACTGCTCAGTCTGTCAAAGAATGTATTGGTATAACTGAGACGGGCCGTCATACGCTGATAATTGTCATAGCCCTCGCGAGGGTCTGCGACAGAATAGGCATAATCCGCACCATAGTTTATAAATCCCTTGTTGTTGCCGAGCGCGACACCCTGGGTCATTCCTATAGAATATACATTAGGATTGCTCTGGAAGCGCACCGTCATAGGCTCACGGCCAGTCTTGGCATTGACGATAATCGCTCCGGAAGCAGCGTCGCCGTATTTTACGGACGCCACACCGCGAATGACCTCGACAGACTCGACATTATCAGTCGTGATGGTACGGAGGTCGATACCGCTTGCGACACCCACAGCACCGGAACCGGCACCCGAGGATGTCTCGCCTGTCGCGATTGCGAGAGACTGGAGATTGGCATTGTTGGAGAGCGGGGCTCCGTCCATGATGACAGCCGTGCCCATAGCGACACCGCCTCGTATGGACTGGGAATTGACGCCCTGGAGATCAGGCTTGTACGCAGCCACATCCGCTCCTGGAAGGAGTGTCATGATATCAGACAGGGAGTTGGCCTGCATATGCTCGATGGCAGTACGCGAGATCTTTGACGCTGTAGCGGCACCCGTCTTGGACGCTGTCGCGGAGACGACGACCTGGTCGAGCTTGAAGTCAGCCACCTGCAGGACGAAATCAACTCTGATTGTCCTCTGTCCGACTTCC
>CAZKRZ010000010.1:17035-18187 GCA_964555325.1 uncultured Muribaculaceae bacterium | reverse complement strand
TTCTCCATTGCGAGCTGCTGCATATCCCTCACATCATCCTGCTCGTCCACAATCTCGTCACCGATGATAGTCTCGACGACATCCTCGACGGTGAGAATGCCCTGGAACGATCCGTATTCATTGATAATAACGGCAATCTGGTCATCCTGCGCCATCATCTTCTCCCAGACCTGGTCCAGAGGGGTATCCTCGTGGAAAGACACTATATCCCTGCGTATAGAAGAGAGACGGGTATCGTATTTGTCTTCCGCCATCAGCTGGAGAGCTTCAATGCGCAGTATATATCCCGTAATATATTCGTCATCAGACGAATACACCGGTATACGGGAATGATGCAGATAACGCTTGTCCTTGTAGAACGCCTTGATGGTCATATTCTCCGAGGCGATTGCCGACACCACACGCGGTGTCATCGCGTCCGCCGCTGTGACCTCATCCAGCGATATGATATTCTGGATGACCTCATTTTCATCCTCGTCCAGTTCGCCGGATTCCTCCGCCACATCCGCCATTGCGCTGACCTCTTCGCGGGAAATGGACGTATCCTGCTGTTTTGGGGTAATCTTCTTCTGGAGGAACTCCACACATATAACTATAGGATACATGCAGAATATCAGCACGCGTATGGTACGGGAGGCGAATCCCATCAGGTGCTTCCAATACGAAGTGCCGATAGTCTTGGGTATAATCTCCGAGAACACCAGAATGAGTATGGTCATCGCCATGGATATGAGGCCGAACCACTCGCTACCGAACACTATCGTGCCCTGCCGTCCGACTCCTGCCGCGCCTATTGTATTGGCTATAGTGTTGAGAGACAATATAGCCGCAATCGGACGAGCGGATGCCGTCTTGTATTTTTTCATCCTCACAGCCGGCTTGTAGCCGTCCTCTGCCCTCATTGTAATATAGGACAGCGGAGTGGACATCAGCACAGCTTCCAAAATGGAGCACATGAACGATATTCCGAGGGCTCCCAGCAGATATAATAAGAATAAACCCATAGTTTCGTCTGATTTGTCAACGCCTGGCGGCGACAATTCCCAATGTATCAGTAAGATTATGCGCCTTGTCCGTGAGTTTTCCGGACGGCACCACATGGAGGGGCGACTGTTCGTCGTCACCTGCCTCCGAACTCATCTTGCGGAGAAG
>CAZKRZ010000010.1:0-17025 GCA_964555325.1 uncultured Muribaculaceae bacterium | reverse complement strand
TCAGACAAATCCGTCTCCGCTTCGCTGTCATATCCGTCTTTGGCCAACTTGCGCTCGAGAATACGGCTCCTGCGGCCCATATCATCCAGGACCTTGTCTGTCCCACGGTCAAATACATTGTCTATGGAACGGCGCAACTCCGCGCGCATTGCATTGACCTCGGAAGAATAGTCGGGCACTTTGCCGGACTTGTACTGCGGATTGCTGAGACGTATCTTGTAATCCCCGTCATCGCTGCCGCCGAAGAACTTGGCACCGAGCCTGAACGGCAGAATGGATTTCAGCAGCGAGAGCTTATACTTGAATCCTCTGTCGAATTTCTGCCTGCCGTTGAGCACCATGGTATAACGGTCTACAGACAGGACAAAGGGGAATACCTTAAGTTCATTGTCTGTGATAGTGCCGTACACATCCAAGTCGTCTATGTCCAGCCTGTTCTTGTGCCTGAACATCAGCAGGCGCGTAAAACGCTTCAATTTACCGATTTCGTCCACGACCAGATTCTCTCCGCGGATATTGAACATGCCGTTCACCGTAGGGAGCATGAAATGCATATTGGTATCCAACTGGGAAGTGGCTGCGACGTCGAGGCTGAGATTGCCCTTGAATGATTTCAGTAACGGCATCAGAGTGTCGAACTGCGGCACGAGGGCTATCACACGGTCAGCCGTGATGTCGTTGAGACGCAAATCAAAGCCAGCAGATATGTTGCTCCTGGTCTTTGTGCTGTAGAAGCCGTCGAGATCGACCGAACCGAAATCAGAAGAGGCGTGTACATCAGATAGCCTGACAGCACGCTGACGCATGGCGGCATTGCCGCGTATATCGCTGAATACCAGCGTGTCGTATTTTACATTACGGGCGTCCAGGCGTATATCTGCAATCACATTGGCAGGTATCACCAGCAACATGGAACTGTCGGCAGCCATGGCAGGCATCGCCGCAGAGGGCACTGCAACGGAGTCCGCATCCGAAGACGAGAGCGAGGCTCCTCCGCCCATGCTGCCCTGCCGCAACGCGCTCATAAACTCCGTGACATCTATATTGTCCGAGCGCAGATCCACATCAGCACGGAGCACTCCGCCATAAGTCAAAGCCTGCAGCAATCCTTTCAGTGTGCCGGACACTCCTATATCCGAACTGCCTGCTGAGAATGAAAATGAGTCAAGCGTCAGCACGTCCTTTTCAAAACTCGCAGACAGTGAGTTGATGCGGTTGTCCAGCGGCAACGCTCCGAGTTCCACACTACCTCCGCCGACCTTTATGCGGCCGTAAGGCTCCCATTTGTCCATGACCGCGCCTATCGAGCGGTCAATGCGTATGTCTATGTCCGCAGCACGGAAAGTCTTGTCTGACAAGAACTCCGGCATCTCACGACGATGTCCGGAAACATTGCCTGCGACAGCGCTGCTGTCAGAATGCCGGACCGATGAAGAATCCGTACGCGCAGCAGACACTGCCTGTGCGACAGACGAGGTATCCGAACCCGACATTGCCGCCATATAACGGCGACGGCGCTTGTCTCCCCTGTCGCCCGCAGACTTCATGGAAGCGCGGGCATTGAGGCTCAATTGTTCCAATACCATATTGCAGGCGTCGCTCACGAATGCAAGCCCGCCGAAATTACCGCCTATCCTGGCAAACGGCAGTGAGTTGCCGTCCTGCCTGCGTACTGTATAGTCTATGTCCGCAGACTTGACATCTACGGCAAGGGAATCCGTCCCTCTGAAATAAAAGCGGTCCGCCACAAGCCAGCCGACCACCGGAGGAATGGGAATAGAATCTATAGGCTCGACTGTGCTCTGAGCCATCGCACGGAAAGCATTGACATCCGCCCTAATGTCAGAGCCTATACCGACGGCGAGACTGTCAAGCGTGCAGAACACCGCAAACGCGTCAGGCTGCGTCTTGATGATATTCGGCTTAGGCGCCACCTCCACATAGGGATTGAGGATGAATGCTTCCACGGAATCCGCACCGATGTGGATACGGTCACCGCGAAGTTCGCCCCTTATATCGGCATGGCACAGATTCTCCGGAGCAAAGTCCTCGGGAGTAACATCCGCATGTAAAACGGCATCCAGACGGCCGCCTGCCGCAATGCCGGGCATATAGCCCTTGACGATGCCGGCGACAGACTCCATGTCCGCACCGACAAGCAGGTCTGTCCGGAAACGCGGACTCTCTCCGCTGAGATCCGACACGGCTGCATTTCCGCGCAGACTGATGCCTGCACCATGGGCAAGCACCGTATCCACACGCAGGTCTATCGTGCCGCCGGCAAGTGCCATACAGTCCACCCTGCCGACAATACTGTCCAGAGAGACGGTCAGATCCACCACATCATCGGCATACGATACATCCGTATCGCGCAGCCTCAGACGCAGATGTGGAAAAGACCTCCAGAAGGACAGGTCGGCATGGCCGACCGTCACTTCCAGAGGTTCCGGTACATATTTATCTATCAGTTTGTCTTTGAGAGGGCTGGCAAGAAAAAGATTTGCCGCAGGCACGATGAGCAACAGTATTGCCACTATCGAACCGAACACCCAAGCAAGCGCCTTGAGCGCAATCCTGCCACCCCTGCCCATATTATCAGAGACCTATAGACTTGAAGAAGTCATTGCCCTTGTCATCTACCAGGATGAACGCAGGGAAATCCTCCACCTCAATCTTCCAGATAGCCTCCATGCCGAGCTCGGGATACTCCACGCACTCGATGCTCTTGATGTTGTTCTGTGCCAATATGGCGGCTGGACCACCGATGGAGCCGAGATAGAAGCCACCGTGCTTTTTGCAGGCATCGGTGACCTGCTGTGTGCGGTTACCCTTGGCAATCATTATCATAGAACCGCCATGATCCTGGAACTCATCCACATACGGGTCCATACGGTTGGCTGTAGTAGGCCCCATGGAGCCGCAAGGCATGCCTGCAGGTGTCTTGGCAGGTCCGGCATAGAGCACAGGATGATCCTGCATGTATTTGGGCATCTCCTCACCGGCATCGAGGCGCGCCTTGATCTTGGCATGCGCGATGTCACGGCCTACTATGATAGTGCCGCTGAGGGAGAGACGGGTAGACACAGGATACTGGGAGAGCTGGGCACAGACCTCTTTCATGGGTCTGTTGAGATCCACCTTGACTGCATCACCCTCGCCTGCCTGACGGAGAGCCTCGGGAATCAGTTCATAAGGCTTGTCGTCCAGTTTCTCGATCCATACGCCGTCGGCATTAATCTTGGCCTTGATATTACGGTCGGCGGAGCAGCTGACTCCGAGGCCGATAGGGCAGCTGGCGCCATGGCGGGGCAGACGTATCACACGCACATCATGAGCCATGTATTTGCCGCCAAACTGCGCTCCGAGACCGATTTTGTGGGCCTCTTCGAGCAGTTGAGCTTCCAGTTCCACATCACGGAATGCACGTCCTGTCTCGTCACCCGTAGTGGGCAGACCGTCATAATAATGAGTGGACGCCAGTTTGACAGTGAGGAGGTTACGCTCTGCAGACGTACCGCCGATAACAAATGCGATATGGTAAGGAGGGCATGCCGCAGTACCGAGGCTGCGCATCTTCTCCACGAGGAAAGGCACGAGTGTGCCTGGGTTCTGGATACGGGCCTTGGTCTCCTGATAGAGATAGGTCTTATTAGCAGAGCCGCCACCCTTGGTCACGCAGAGGAACTTGTACTCGTCACCCTCCACCGCCTCGATGTCTATCTGGGCAGGCAGATTGCATTTGGTATTGACCTCGTTGTACATATCGAGAGGGGCGTTCTGGCTGTAACGGAGATTCTCCTCCGTATAGGTCTTGTATACGCCGAGGCTGATGGCCTCCTCGTCCTCAAATCCGGTCCAGACCTGCTGGCCTTTCTCGCCGTGCACAATAGCGGTACCTGTATCCTGGCAGAGAGGCAGTTTGCCCTTGGCAGCGATTTCCGCATTGCGCAGGAATGTCAGAGCGACATATTTGTCATTGGCGGAAGCCTCCGGGTCTGAAAGAATCTTGGCGACCTGCTCGTTGTGCGAGCGGCGCAGCATGAAATTGACATCCCTGAACGCGGTATTGGTCAGCAATGTCAATGCTTCGGGAGTGACCTTGAGCATCTTGTGCCCCTCGAACTCTCCGACTGATACCAGTTTCTCGGATCCGGGAATCTTGTAATACTCCGTAGTGTCCGGTCCGAGCTGGAACATAGGAGCGTATTTGAATGTCGCCATGTCGTTATGTGTGGTTTATTGGATTATCATTTCTGTTGCATCAGGAAGCTCTTCATGAATTCGTTGAGATCTCCGTCGAGCACTCCCTGGGTATCCGCGGTCTCATAGCCGGTACGCAGGTCCTTGACCATCCTGTACGGATGCAGGACATAGGAGCGTATCTGCGAGCCCCATTCTATCTTTTTCTTGTTGCCCTCCAGTTCCGCCTGCTTCTCCTGACGCTTCTTGAGTTCGATGTCATAGAGCCTTGACTTGAGGATACGCAGGGCATTCTGACGATTGTCCTGCTGGCTGCGGGTCTCCGTATTCTCTACCATGATGCCCGTGGGGATGTGGCGCACGCGCACACCTGTCTCCACCTTGTTGACATTCTGGCCGCCGTGGCCGCCGGAACGGAATGTATCCCATTCTATATCAGAGGGATTGATCTCGATATTGATGGTCTCGTCGACCAGGGGATATATGAATACGGAACTGAATGTGGTCTGCCGCTTGCCCTGGGCATTAAAGGGAGAGATGCGCACCAGACGGTGCACACCACTCTCGGCCTTGAGATAGCCGTAGGCATAGTCGCCCTCGTATTCTATGGTACAGGACTTGATGCCGGCCTCATCGCCTTCCTGCAACTCGGTCACTGTCATCTTGTAACCGTTGCGCTCGCCCCAACGCGTATACATACGCATCAGCATCGCGCTCCAGTCATTGGATTCGGTACCGCCGGCACCGCTGTTGATAGTCAGCACTGCACCGAGGCGGTCACCCTCCTCTCCGAGCATATTCTTGAATTCCAGGTCTTCGACCAGAGAGACAGCCGATGCGTACGCCGCATCCAGTTCGCCTGCCTCTTCCGGTTCGACATCCGGGTCAGAAGCGGATTTCAAGGCCTCTTCCGCGAATTCGTACAGAACATCCAGATCCTCGACCGCCGAAGACATCCTGTCATAGGATTCCACCCACGATTTCTCACCGTTCATCTTCTTGAGGAAAGCCTCGGCAGCCTTGGGATCATCCCAGAACCCTTGAGCCTGGCTCTCCGTCTCCATCTCCCCCACCTTGGCGCGCCTGTCATCTATCGACAGATAGCGCTTGAGGGCTTCCGCCCTCTCGTGCAGGTCTTTAATCTGTTCCTGTGTCGTCATAAGTCCGATTTACAATCGGACAAAATTAATCAATTTTAGTGACATTCTCACCGAGTCCCTTGACAGACCTGAGCAGATGCCTTGCAGAAGAGGCTATCTCCCTCGATTCCTGCAACATATTCAGGTAGATATAAGCGGTGTTGATATTCTCGCCGGAGACCTGCATACGCTGCATCTGACTGTGTCGGGCATCTTCAAAGCGGTCCTTGAGCACTTCTATGTCATCACGAACGCCGTCAATCTCATCCCAAGCCCCATTCCTGATGATGGCGCCGGTCTTCCTGAGATTGTCGAGCAGGCAATCCCTCAACGGGAGGAATTCAGCCCTTTCTTCACGCCCCACCGGAATGAAATGATTGTCAACATGTTCGTCACAAGGCTCGGCTATTCGCCTGAGGCCGTAGAGCATTTCCTCGCAGGAGTTGCGGCCGAGATGGAACCAGGTATTCTTTTCCATTGCAACCTCGGGGTCGAGTTTGCGCAGGCCTGTCATTTCCTTGCGCCTGATGCTCTTGAGTTCTTCGCGCTTGCGGCGCATGGAACTCTCTGCCTTTCGCAGCCAAGACAGCCTTTCCGAGAGGAATCCGTCCGTCACCTGACCATAGGTCTCCGCCGCATACTCGAGGAATGCCGCATGCGAATTGAAGATATGCTCCTTGAGCAGTTCGGCAGTCTCCGCCTTGTCGGTAGAGTTCATTATCTGAGAATAAAGGGTATCGCTCTTTTCCTCTTTCTCCTTTTGGCTGAAACGCTTGTTGGTGTGGATGAGGATGAATACCGCCAGCGCCATGACGAGGCCTGCCGCCACAAAAGAGCCGAAGCACATCAAAGTGCCGAGTATGAAACTCAGGCAGAATGCCGCACCTGCGGTAACCAGCCAGCCACCGATGACAGAAACCACGCCCGTGATGCGGTAGACCGCGCTCTCGCGTCCCCAAGCCTTGTCAGCGAGGGACGAACCCATCGCCACCATGAATGTCACATAGGTCGTCGAGAGAGGGAGTTTGAGCGAAGTACCGAGGGCAATCAACAGGCTCGCAACCACGAGATTGACTGTCGCACGCACTTCGTCGAACGCCGCGCCCTCCGCCAGTTGCGAATTCTCCGTATTGAAACGCTCGTCAACCCACGCCTGCACCTTGCGGGGGACAATCTTATCGATGAATGCAGCCACATTACCCGAAGCCCTCACGAGGACACGCGCTATCTTGGAAGAGCCGAACATCTCATCGCCGCCGCTCTGACGGGACAGATCTACGGATGTACGTATGACCTTGCGCGCCTTGCGGGAGGTGGCGAGCGCCACGACCATAATCACACCGGCAGCAACAAGGAACAGAGGAGAGGTCTTGGCGGAGTCATTGAGCGAATCCATCATATAGGACGCCGCGTCCCCTGCACCTGCGGAGGCAAAATCCGCATATGCCGAATAGCCTGCCAGAGGAACGCCTATGAAATTAACCAGGTCATTGCCGGCGAATGCCATGGCGAGCGCGAAGGTGCCGAGCAGGACCAGGAGTTTAAAGACATTCACCTTGAGGAAATGCAGCACCTGCATGACGATGGTCGACCCGACAAAACAACCCCCGAGGAGCGCCAACATATTGTCATTTATCCAGGATTTCAATTCCGGAGTGGCGAAACTCATACCTCCGATGCCTTTGAAGAGCATGAAATAGACTATCGCCGTAAACGACGCACCTGCGAAAATGCCTATCTTCCATTTCATCCCGTCCTTGTAGGCGAATGTAAACAGAAGTCGGGAAAGCCACTGCAGGAGAGCGCCGAAGAAGAATGCTATACCCACCGACACGAATATCGCCGTAATCATGCCGAGGGCCTTGTCAGTATTCATCAGGTCGCTGACCGCAAGACTCGGGTCCGCATGTATCTTGACCATCGTGAATGCCGCAGTCGCACCGAGCAGCTCGAACACCATAGAGACCGTGGTCGAGGTCGGGAGACCGAGGTTGTTGAATATATCCAGCAGGAGAATGTCCGAGACCATCACCGCCAAGAATATGAACATCAACTCTTTGAGACTGAACATCTCCGGATGGAACACACCATGGCGCGCTATATCCATCATGCCGTTACTCATAGATGCGCCCAAGAGCACTCCTACCGCAGCGACAATGATAACGGTCCTAAAACGTGCCACCTTGGCACCTACAGCGGACTGGAGGAAATTGACTGCATCGTTGCTGACGCCTACGAACAAGTCGTAAATCGCGAGCGCGAACAAAAATACCAGCGCCGCAAGATAAATACTACTCATTATTGATACCTTTTTTCACGGTGCAAATGTCGCTCAAACATGTTACCCCGGCATTGCAGTCCTGTTACAAAGCGGTTAAAGAATTTACCGCCGGCAGGCAATCATGGCGGCATTGCAGAAGAGGCGGCAAAGAAGTATATTTGTCCGTACTATGGCATGTATAGGCATATTCGATTCCGGAGTGGGAGGGCTGTCTGTCTTGAAGGAAATCCTCAGGCTGCTCCCCGGAGAACGCTTTATCTTTTTCGCGGACAACGCATGGTGCCCGTACGGAGAGAAAAGCCGTTCATTCATATTGGAAAGGTCACGCGCCATCACCGAGAGGCTCATCGCTGAAGGTGCGGACATCATAGTAATAGCCTGTAACACAGCCACAGCCGCTGCCATAAGCACCCTCAGACAAGAATACGGACAAGACAATGGACGCGTGGAAGCATTGTCCGGAGGACGGCGCAGGCACATACGCTTCATAGGCATGGAGCCTGCCGTCAAGCCGGCTGCCCTCGGCACACGCAGCGGAGTCATAGGCGTACTCGCCACCGCAGGCACTCTGGCTTCGTCCAAGTATCTCGATGTCAAGGAAATGTACGACAAGGATGTGCGCATCATAGAGCACGCCGGATGCGGATTCGTAGAGCTCGTAGAGGCAGGTAGGCTCAGCGGTGCAGACACCGAAGAAATCATACGCAGGAGCATGGAGCCTATACTGCGCGAAGGTGCAGACACCGTGGTGCTCGGATGCACACACTACCCTTTCCTGCTCGACAGTCTGCGCAAAGTGGCCGCCGACATCGCCCCCGGGCGCGAAATCAGATTCATCGACCCTGCCCCGGCAGTAGCGAGACAACTCGTCAAGGTGATGGACGAGGACGGACTGCAAAAAGAAGCGGACATCCGTCCAGGATGTCCGCCTGATGTCAAATTGGAGTCTTCGGGGAATCCGGACGCGCTGCTGCGCACCTACCCCCTCATCTCCGGAGAAAATCACATTCCCAACAGATAACGGCGCCAGAACAGATGGTCCGCATCCAATGAATGGCGTCCCTGCGCTCCGCGATAGCCGTGCATGCCGTCAGGATAGAGCATAAGTTCAAACTGGCGTCCCTGTCTCTGGAGTTCGTCCACAAGCTGCAAGGTGCTCTGCATGTGCACATTGTCATCTCCCGTACCATGTGTCAGCCTGAGCATCACAGAGCCGTCCGCATCAGCCCCCACGGGGTATTCTCCCACATAGTTAAGGACTTTTGAACGCTCGTATCCATCGGGATTGTTGGCAGGGGTATCCATAAACCGCTCCGTATAATGGGTGTCGTAAAGCATCCAGTCATACACGCCACCGCCGGCTATGCCGCAACGGAAGAGATGAGAACGGGTCAGCAGGAGCATGGAAGTCATTGTGCCGCCGAAAGAGAATCCCTCGACGCCTATCCTGTCGCCGTCCACATAAGGCAGGCTCTGAAGATATTCCGCCCACGCGGAGAAATCAGCCACCGGAGTGCTGACGAGGTCTCTGTGGTCCAGGTCGGTACCGGCACGCCCGGTATGGCCAGCCACCCTGGAATCCGCCACTATATGTATGATGCCCTGGCTGCTCCACCACTGGTCGTAATTGCGGGACGGACGCCTCCAGCGATCCCTGACATAGGGCGAATCCGGGCCTCCGTATATCTCCATGTGCACGGGATATTTCCGCGACGGGTCAAAGCCTACAGGGTATACGATAGAGGCATACATATCCTGTCCGTCCTCCGCCTTGATACTGATCAGTTCCGGCAGGGCGTATACGGACGGATCATAGTCCGCACCACGGGCATCAGCCACCAGACAGGCTGCCGAAGCATGACGCCCCGAGGGTTTGCGGCCGGCACGTGCCCCTGCAGCGGCCTCAGAACGGGCACGCCACGCGGCATTCGCCTTGTCTGTCTCGCAGAGCCATATTTTAGTAGGAGTGGTGTAATTAGAAAGCGATGCCACGAAATGCCTGCCGTCCGGAGAGAACGACACCGCGCCCACAGCCATGGAAGTATCTGTAAGCGCCGTAATATCACCGCGTCTGTCAGCCCTGTAGAGGCAGGAGCGCACGCGCGAATCCCTCTCTGCGGTAAAGAAAACATCGCCGCGCGACTCATCGACCCTGAGTATGCGCACCCTCCAGTTGGGGCCGTCCGTCAGACGGCGCAATGTCTTGCCGTCATAGGAGAGATAATATATCTGCTGCCACCCTGTCTCGAACGCCCTCGCCATATAGAGACCGTCCTTGCCAAAATACATGTCGTCAATCCAGTCCAGCCATGTAGGGTATTCCTCATGATAGATATGCCTCTTGGAGCCGTCCGTCACAGATACGGCATAGAGGTCCAGCGTGTTCTGCACCCTCGGCTCGCGTGGCACATAGAGGGCAGAACCGTCCGCGCTCCAGAACGGCGTACCGAAATACTGGTCTTCGTGCTCGTCAAAATCCGCCCAGACAATATCCCCAGTCGCGACTTCGACCATACCTATACGCACCTCGGGATTGGGCTCCCCTGCCTTGGGATAATGCGTACGGCGCAGCGTGCCGTCCTGCCCCTTGGGGGAATATATGGGAAACATAGGGACTTCACTGTCATCGAAACGGTAGAACCCGAGCCTCTTCGAGTCAGGTGACCACCAGAATGCCCTGTAATTGCTTGCTCGGCCGAATATTTCTTCGTAATACACCCACGAGGCATATCCGTTGAGCACCACATCAGAGCCATCCTCCGTCAAACGGGTCTCGCGCTCAGTATCAACATCATACACATAGAGATCATTATTCCTCGTAAATGCGATTTTGGTAGAATCGGGCGAATAACAGGGGTTTACCGCAGCCTTGATGCCGCATTCCCACGGAGCGAGCGTAGCGGCGGACGCCGGCACGACACTGCGCGTATGCCTGCCTGCATTCATGCAGAATGCCAGGCTGTCGCTGTAACTGCCGTCATAGGAGAATGCCACTGTCCGTTCATCCAACCATTTCCACGCCGCCGGAACGGCATTGAATTCCTGTGCTGCCATGACCGCACACGCGGAAACGGCGGCAAACAATGTTAAAAGTCTCTTTATCATTTGAAAAATCTCTTGTCAAAATTGATCAGATATACCTTGCTCACGGCGCGGGTCAATGCCGTGTACAGCCATTTCAACTCATCGAGCGTCTGCTCCTCCCGCCAGAACGGGTTGTCTATGAAAACGCAGTCCCACTGCCCTCCCTGGCTCTTGTGCGTAGTGATAGCATTGGCATACTTGAGTTGCAGGGCATTGTAGTATTTGTCCTCACGCACTGCCTCATAGCGTTTGCGCTTGCCCGATATGTGCTCATAATCGGCATTGACTCCCTGGTACAGGGCATTCTGCTGCTCGTATGTGAGAGCCGCGGACTCCGACTCCAAGGTATCCAGACAGACTTTGGCGACCAGTTCCTGCTCCCCATAATCCGGCAGGACGAGACGCGCATCCGCGAAATTAAGCCCGTAACGTTCTTCGTAATGATTGATAGATAGCAATTTGGCGGTATCGCCATTGGCTATATAATCCACTTCTTCCAGGTCATTGCAAAACTGATAGCAGTTCTTAACTATCATCAGTTTGTCTCCCCGGGCCAGTCTCTCCTCGCGGAACTGGACCGTAGAGCGGATGCCGAGATTGTATCGTATAGCGCGCTTGTTGGAGCGGCACAGCACCACCGTAGAATCCTCTCCGTAACGCCCGTAGGCGTCGCTTATCGCCTCTATAACCTCTCCTCCGGTAATGCGTTCTATATCATCCACGCCATCAAGGTCCAGCCGTAGGGCATCTGTCGTGTCATCCGGAGCCATAGCGGATATGAGTTCCCTCAACGCCGTGGCATTACGCAATATACCGGATTCATGCGCCTGGCGCACTACTGTGGTGAGTTCTTCAAAAATCACTCCCCCGAAACCTGACATATAGCCCTCGGAGAGGGCAGGGCTCGCCTCGAGCCCGACAGGCGGCAACTGCGCGGCGTCGCCCACAAGGATGAGCCGGCAGTCCGCCCCCGAACGCACATAGCGTATCAGGTCCTCCAGGAGATTGCCCGTACCGAATGAGACAGCCGCCTCGTGCGACATGTCCCCTATCCCAATGAGAGAGACCTCGTCCACAACGAAAAGCGTATTCTTGGACTTGTTGGGAGCGAGCGAGAACTGTCCGAAGCCGTCATCTCCGACAGACTTCTGCCTGTATATACATTTGTGTATGGTATGGGCAGGCTTGCCCGAATATGAGGACAGCACCTTGGCAGCCCTGCCGGTAGGCGCCATCAGTTCGCAGCGTATTTTCAGGGAGGAAAACGCCGTTATGACAGCCGACAATGCCGTCGTCTTGCCCGTACCGGCATAACCGTTTACCACGAGCACATCGGCGTCATCCCCGACAGCGAAATGCGCTATCGTCCTCAACAGCCTGTCCTGGCATTGAGTCGCCTCGACATGGAGACTGTCCTTGAACTGCTTGTATAAATATTCGGACCTGTCCATGAGCACTCGTCATTTGCCCGACTTGCGGGCGAATATCAGACCACACACGGCCAGCAGAGGGTATATTTCCACACGCCCGAGGAACATGTCCAGGGTACAGACCAGTTTCGCCATGGTGGGTATGGAATTATAACTCGCCATCGTACCCAGATCCCCGAATGCCAGACCGACATTGCTCAACGATGTTATCGAAGCGGCGAGGGACTCGGTGCCGTTGACGCCGCACATTATACTGAGCACAACAGACACTGCCAGCACTAGGAAATACAATTCCACATACAGCAGTTGCGGAGCCACATCCTCATCCTTGAGCATCCTGTCTCCGAGACGTATCTCATTGACCGCGGACGGATGCAGAATACTGCCCATCTGCCTGCCTACAGACTTGAGAATGAGCAGAAACCTGTCGCATTTGATACCTCCGGATGTCGAGCCGCTGCAACCGCACACTATGGCTGCGAGCAGGAGTATGGCATTGGCAGACAGAGGCCACGAGGCATTGTCCACGACGGCAAATCCGGAAGTAGATGTAACACAGACAGTCTGGAAGAGGGACTGCCACAATGTGACTCCGTTGCCGGCAACGCGAAAGATGACGAATACCAGCACTGTAATCACCGCAATGGACGCCAAATAGGTCTTGACCACAGGGTTGCGCAGCGGACGGAGCGAGCGGGTTGCCACCGATATATATAACTGCCCGAAATGTATCGAGGACAGCAGCATGAATACCAGAGTCACTATCTCCACAGCCCGGGAATCAAACGCCCCTATCGAGGCCGCCCTGGTGCTGAAACCGCCTGTCGCGCACACGCTGAACGCATGGCATATTGCATCGAACGGGGCCATACCGGCTATCAGATACGCGACGAACGCCGCTACCGCGAGCACGATATAGACTATGGCGAATATGTATACAGACTTGTTGGCACGCAGGCTGTAGCCCTCGCGTATCATTGAGGACAGTTCCATATTGGACAGACGCATCCTCATCTGCGTGTCATTGGGGATAATCAACAGCAGGAACACCACAACTCCCAAGCCTCCGATGAAATGCGTGGATGCCCTCCAGAACAGCAGGCTGCGCGGCAACGCCTCCACATTATCCAATATGGTAGAGCCGGTGGTCGTAAATCCGGACACGCTCTCAAACCAGGCATTGACCAGAGAGAAAGGCCCACCCCACATCGCATACGGCAACATGCCGAATATGAATGACAGCAGCCACGCCAGCGTGATGATCATATACCCGTCCTTGAGCGTTATTGCCGTCGTCTTGCGGACGAATATGAACGGGAACACTCCGACGATGAATGTAATCACAAAACTGATACTCAGCGCCGCCAGTGCACTGTCGTTGCCGTTCGCCATGGATACGATGACGGACAGAAACATAAACAGCGCGCTCACGAGGAGTGCGTAGCCAACATTACGGGATATTGCCTTTACATTCATTTGGAATTGCGTCCATCTGCGGAGTTAGCGCCCTTGAGATTGCTGATGCGGCGGCGGAGCTGGAAATTCTCGTTGGCGAGTTCCGTGATGCCGTCATTGAGTTCCGCCAGCTGGTCGTCTCCGTCAAATCCGTAAGAATACCTATGATTATAGGACCTGTAGTCCGCGAGACCGCGCAGCATGCCGTACAGCGGATTTACATAATATACAAGTATGAAGTAGAGCAGCAGCAGGACCAGCATGAGCCCTACACCCACCGCTATGACTCCCGGGATGACACTGCGATAGAAGCCTCTGTCGAAACGCTCCGAATTGGCGCGCAAATCCCCGTATATAGCGGAACTCATACTGTCTATATACCCGTTGAGTCTCAGATAGATAGGCTGCAGGCGCCCGAAATACCAGCTGCGGGTGTCGATGAAATCGGATTCCATCACCTGTGGCAGCTCGAGCGAGACCAGCATATATGCCGAATACGCATACAGCACCGAATCGGTGAGCGGAACGGCGCCTATCGCTGCCAGCGAGGCCTTGAGACTGTCGCAACGGGACAGAAAGCCCTCCTTGTCGAAATCAGGCAGAGCACCGGAAGTGTCTTCGCCTATAGTCGCGAGTATGCCAAGGTTGTATGTATTCGCCTCCTCCGACAGTTTCTGCGCAGCATTGATGCTCTTGACATTATCGGCTATCAGCCCAGACACATAATTGCTCATGTTGCGATATTCGAGCACGGAAATGATACCGGAAGCCAGCAAAATGGCACAGATAGAGCACAAGCTGGCGGTAATCTTAGCCCGAACGCCCAGTTTGAGACGCGGAATTCTCTTGAGTATCTTATCCTTGATATTCATCCCTTTAAGTTCGGAAGAACCCTAATGTGCACCATTCCTCCGAACTTACAAATATAGCAACTTGCAGGCGGTTTTGAAAGTTATCCGTCCCGGACGCCCGATAACAGACCTTTACCGAGGGAATAATGCCGCTTCCACGCCCCCGCAAAGGCCTTTTCAGAGAAAACGAGACAGAAGATTCAGAAAATTTTTAAAATATTTTTCAGAAAACATAGATAATTTTTTAAAAATTAATACTTTTGTAGAGACACAACACATAGACCCCATGAGCAAAAACTTCTTGAATGACATGGACGGCAAGAACGCCGTGACGAAAAGGGAAATATTGAGACTGTGCATCTTGCACGGATGCTTCTCCATCTCCGACCTCTCCAGGGAAATAAATTCCAGCGTGCCGACAGTCACCAAGATCATTTCCGAGCTCATCGAGGAAGGGTGGATGCAGGACTTGGGCAAACAAGGCACTTCCGGCGGACGTCGTCCGAGCATTTTCGGTCTCGACGAGAATGCTGGATATTTTGTAGGCGTGGACATAGCACGCCACCATTTCCATATAGCAATCACCGACTTCAAGGGCAATCTGATCACATTCATTCAGGATATAGAGTTTGTCCTTGAGGCAAAAGCCGAATCATTCAAGGCGATCTGCAACAAAATACGCGAGACGGTCGCGGATGCCGGCGTGCCGTGGGAGAAGATTCTTGCAGTGGGTGTGAGCCTCACCGGCCGTGTCAATCCCGAAGAGGGCTATTCCATGACATATATAATGAGCGACGACCTGCCGCTCAACACGATATTCGAGCGCGAACTCAAGGTGCCGGTCTCTATCGAAAACGACTCCCGCGCAATGACTTACGCAGAGTACTTGGAGGGCAACGCCAACGAGCCGAGACAGCAGAATATGCTCGCAATCAACATCAGCTGGGGACTCGGCATGGGCATGATACTCAACGGACAGCTATTCTACGGTCAGTCGGGATTCAGCGGAGAATTCGGACACTTCCCTCTCTTGGAGAACGGCAAAATCTGCCGCTGCGGCAAGATAGGCTGCCTCGAAACGGGTGCATCCGGCAGCGCGCTCGCGGAAAACATACGCCAGCAACTCGCAGCCGGCAAGAAATCCCTGCTCAGCAAGAAATACAACTCCGGGGAGAAAATCGACCTCTCCGACATCCTGCACGCCATCGAGGAAGAGGATATGCTCGCCATCGAATGTCTCGGCGAGATAGGAAACACTCTCGGCAGGGGCATTGCGGGTCTCATCAACCTGTTCAACCCCGGACTCGTGGTAATAGGCGGACGCCTGATAGTCGGCAACGACTACCTGATGCTGCCTATCAAGACCGCTGTAAACAAGTATTCCCTCAATAGGGTCAGCCGCGACACCACTATCAGATTCTCATCGCTCGGCCGCAAGGCCGCATCCATAGGCAACTGCCTGATAGCCCGCAGCAAACTGCTGGGTATCATGGCAAAGCACATGGATTAGAGTATATTCATCGACTGCTCGCGTATCTTCTCGAGTTCGTCTTTCATACGCACCACACATTTCTGTATGGACGCGTGGTTTGCCTTGGAACCGGTCGTGTTGATCTCGCGTCCCATTTCTTGTATGATAAAGCCGAGTTTCTTGCCAGGGCAGGCCTCGCCGTCGATTGTATCCATGAAATATTTGCAGTGCTGGCGGAGACGGACCTTTTCTTCGTTGATATCCAGTTTCTCCAGGTAGTACACCAGTTCCTGCTCGAAGCGGGACTCGTCAAATTTGACCTTGAGGTCTTCGAGGGCCTTGTACAGTCGCGCACGCACGGCGTCGATGCGCTCCGTCTCGTATGATTCGACCTCATCCTCGAGCGCGAGTATATTGGCGACCCTGCCGCAGACATCCTTGTACAGCGCCTCCCCCTCACGGGAACGGTACTCATCTATGGAAGCGATGGCGGCATCGATACCCTGCTCCACGAGTGCCCAGTTGCCTTCGGTAATCACATCAGTGTGAACGGTATCCACCACGCCCGGCATTTTCAGTACATCATCCAGCAGCGAGCCGGCATCCCCCGCGATACCCATGGCGGCACTCAATTCGCGTATCTGCGCGCAATACTCCATAGCCAGTTCCTTGTCGATACGCTGCGCAGAGCCCTCCGAGGACGGCTGCCATGATATAAACATATCTATCGACCCTCTTTTCAGCACTTCCGCAAGTTTCTTGCGCACTTCGATTTCCTTGTCTTTGGGCAGAAGCGAGGACTTTATGCTGATGTCGGCGCCCTTGCCATTGACGGAACGTATCTCTATAGTCATCTTGCCGGAAGGAAGCATTACATCTGCCTTGCCGTAGCCGGTCATTGATTTTATCATGGTATATAGCTCTTTTTTTGCACAAATGTATAGATTAATTGTTACATTTGTTTGTTTTAAGACTTACTAACTGTAACCCAATGGAAGAAGAAGCAAAGAAACTCAATTTCCTCGAAGAGATCATCGAGAACGACCTCAAGAGCGGAAAGGTGGACAGCATACTCACCCGTTTCCCTCCGGAACCGAACGGATACCTCCACCTC
>CAZKRZ010000009.1:4590-19040 GCA_964555325.1 uncultured Muribaculaceae bacterium | reverse complement strand
GAGATTGAGCCGGATTGAGCCGAATGCTGCCGTAAAGAACGCATTGAATTCTAAATTCTTGTAGCGCAGGGTGTTGTTCCAGCCGAGGGTGAATTTAGGCACGGCCTGCTCCATCAGCACGCGGTCATCGCTGCTGGTCGAGCCGCTGCCGTCATTGTCGGCATAGCTGTCGCGTCCCTCTCCGTCAAGTCCGGTCCACTCATACAGATAGAATGAACTCATGGGGTAGCCTTTGACCACTCTCGTCGCACTCTCCGTGAGTATGCCACCGAGAGGTGACAGACCCTCCACGAAATCAAGTCCCGCGAGGTTTTCGACCTTGTTCTTGAGATATGTTCCCGTGAGCATGGAGTTCCAGGAGAAATCACCGGACTCTATGACTCTCGCGTCGATGCTGAGATCCAGACCGGTATTGCTGACCTCTGCGGCATTGACCCAGATGACGCCACCGCCGTCATATCCGGGAATGTTCCTCTTGAGCAGTCCGTCTGTAGTCCTCTTGTAGAACCAGTCGGCACTTACATTGACCCTGCTGTCCAGGACAGAGAAATCAACACCCAGGTCAAACTGCTTGGTCTTTTCCCAAGTCAGGTCGGGGAGGTCGATGTGGGCTACACCATTGCCGTCAGTGCCGGGCCAGTATCCGGTGTATGGAGTGGAAGTACCGAAATAGTGCGTAGTGCCGACCAGAATGCCCTTTGTCGAATAGGGATCAATCGCCTGGTTGCCGACAATACCGAAACTTGCGCGTATCTTGGCATTGGTGAAGATGTCCTGGTGCTGCATGAATTCCTCGTTGCCTATCTTCCAAGCGACCGCGAGCGAGGGGAACCAGCCCCATTTGCGGTTGATGAATTTGGAAGAGCCGTCGGCACGTATGGTTCCCGTCACGGTATAGCGGTCAGCATAGTCATAGATGACTCGTCCGACTCCGGAGAGCAGGGTCCATTCGGAATACGAGTTGGAAGGGGTCTTGTTTTCAGCCACATCGATATTCCACCAGCCGACATTCTCCCTGGACAGGGAAGTGCCTTCGATACCAAGGGTTGTAGTCCTGGAGGTGGTTGCCTCCCAGACGGCGGTCGCTGTCAGATGATGCTTGCCCCAGCTGTTGTCGTAGGTGAGGTTGTTGGTGCTCTGGAGAGTGGTGATGCCGTCAGCGGAGTTTGTCATGGAGTTGTTTGCCCAGCCGGACGCCAGAGAGATGAAACTGTATCCTTTGACATCGCGGTAATCGACGCCCTGCGAGCTCGTGAATGTGAGTCCCGGCAGCAGGTCGAATTTCAGGTCGAGATGCCCGTTGAATATGTTTGTCTTGGCGGTATGGTTGATTTCGTTGAGGCTGGCCACGGGGTTGAAATCCATGGTGGCGCAGTAACTGTCCTTGGCGTAGCTGCCGTCTTCGTTCCTGACAGGGGTGACAGGGGAGAAGTTGATGGCATCCAGGAGGATGTTGATCTTGTTGGCACCGAAGTTGGCGGTCCTGGCCTCGTTGTGGGAGGCATTGATGTCGACATTGATATCAAACCATTCCTTGACCTTGGCGCCGATGTTGGCTCTGAACTGGTATCTCTCCGAGTTGGTCTGCATCACGACACCGTCTGTGCGGGCATAGTTGCCGGAGACATAGTAGCGCAGGGCCTCATTGCCTCCGGAAATGGCTGCCTTGTAGTTGCGGGTGCGTCCGGCACGCAGGATTTCGTCCTGCCAGTCCGTGCCTGCGGCGCCGCTGCGGAATTTCTCAAGCATGTCGGCGGAGAATGCCGGGCTGACATATTTGTTGTATGCCTCCGCGAAATCGTATGCGCTGACAATGTCATATCTCTTGGCAGCGAACGAGATGCCCTCCGATACATCGATTGTAATCGAGGACGATCCGGGAGTGCCCTTCTTGGAAGTGATGAGGACTACGCCGTTGGCTCCTCGAGAGCCGTATATCGCTGTGGATGAAGCGTCCTTGAGGACCTGGATAGAGGCGATGTCCTCCGGGTTGAATCCCTCCAGTCCGCTCTCGCGCACGATACCGTCCACGACATACAGGGGATCATTGCTCAGGTTGATGGAGTTGGCTCCGCGGACGCGGATTCGTACAGTACCTCCCGGGCTGTTGGAGTTTTCGACGAGCACGCCTGCGACACGGCCGTGGAACAGGTCGGCGACCTGCGTGACGGGCTGGTTTCTATAATCTCTGTCACTCATCACGGCGATAGAGCCTGTTAGATCCGCCTTCCTGACAGTGCCGTATCCGATGGCTACGGACTCTGTGAGCAACTGGCTGTCCTCTTCCATTTCGATGGTGAGAGAGGCTTCGCCATTTACAGCCATGGTCCTGTCGATATAGCCGAGCGCACTGAAAATGATTTCGCCCGGCTCATTTACCTTGATAGCAAAGTTGCCGTTTATGTCGGTAACGGTACCGTTTGCCGTTCCCTTTACAAAGACACCTGCCCCGATGATGGGTTGGCCGCTCTTGTCGGTAACCGTTCCCTTGATTTCGAAATCAGGGGTGGCCTGGTGCTTCTCCGTACCTGTTGTCTGAGTTCCTGTGCATGGGACAGCGTGTAACGCCATCATGCCGGAAACCAGAGATGCGCAAAGCAGGACTCTCCTGCCGTGCGGATTTGTTTTGGTTGAAAATAGCATAGTTAGTAGTGGTTATATGGTGGTCAAAAATGACAAAAAACAATATGTGTAGGGTGGATTAATTGCCGAAATAAGAGGACAGACTCTCCAGCAGTGACCGGCGTATGTCATGGAACTGTGCCGGTGAGGTGCAGTAGTTCCACCAGTTGAATACCATTTTGTCTGCAAGTTCCTGTGCCTTTTGCGGATTATGCTCCTCCAGCATTTGCAGCAGCGTCAGGTCTTCGATGCCGTCGCGGTATTCTTCGTAGCGTATCGAGCGGTACATCCTGCGTGCACCTGGATATATCAGCCAACTGTCTCCTCCCGGCAGGACAGTGCCTGCGCCCGGAACAGAAGTATCCGAATACGGGTCCGCATTCCAATAATTGAATCCCCAGTGCAGATAGCCGTCGGCCTTGTATTTGAATGCCATCCAAGCCAGCACGCGTCCTTTGAGCAGAGGCTGTTCGATAAATCGGTTGGGATATTCGCCGCGCGGATAGCAGCAGGTATAGAACCACACCTCCTCGCCGGCTTTCTGTCTGGAACGGAAGAAGTTGTATCCGTTGTGCCAATGGTCCAGCTGCGGACACCAGATGTTTATCGCGCCCACGGCCCTGTCTGTGACCTGGCATGCCTCAAGTACCTTGATGTCAGGCCAATAGCGTCGTACCAAAGCCACTGCCGCCCTGTAACTGTCTATGTTTAGGTCGGACGGCTCATCGGAAATCTGCTGGACATATCCCTCTATCCAACCTTTGCTCTCCAGATGGTTGCGCAGTGCCGGGAGGAATTCCCTATAAAACTCCGTCACCCTCGGATCGCTGACCGGCAGGGTGACTATCTGCTTGAAATCCTTTCCGTCCGGGACATTGAGCCCTGCAGCCCCGCCCCATCCGGGAGATACCCGCGCCCCGAGATCGCCGCCGTATACAAATTCGCCTGCTCCTGCATCCTTGAACATGGATACCAGCATGTCGAATCGTGAGAAATCGAATGTCCAGCGGCCGTCATTGTCCTTGCCGCATTCGATGGTCTCGAAAACATTCACCTTGGTGGCTGTCTGCCAGACGCCTTTGAGCATGTCTGCCAACTGTCTGATATATAGGCGGTAGAGTTCCGAATCCTTGTCTACGGCTTCTCCGTTGTTCCATGCCTTGAGGCAGTTGTCGTTGTCAAACACCCAGTTTGCCGTCTTGAATGTCGGCTTGCGCATGGAGACCGGGTACACTTTTATATATATGTCTCTCTCAAATCCGAATCTGCGTCCGCCGCATCTGCCTGTCATGCTGACGCGTCCCTTATAGACGCCCTCCGCTGTGCCTGCAGGGACGGCTGCAGTTATCCATGTGCAGAATGTCCGGAAAGCAGGCAGATTGTAGGTCTCCGACTCGATTATCGGGTCCGGGAATATGCCGGAAGCCCTGCGTATCGCATCATGTGCCGGATTGTCCGCGTATGCTCCTACCCCTACATAATCCACGACGCCGCACTGCGGTGCAGGGACGGTAGCCCCATTCTCGGAGACCAAAGGGCTGCAAGTCACCGAGAAACCCTCGACCTCCGCTCCCGGATGCAAGGCGAATGCAAATTCGACATGGGTATTGCCTGCAGCGTGAGCTGTGTCTCTTGCCGGCATATATGCCACATCTTCCGGAAATACTTTGACGAGAGGCTCTATCCCGTTGCAGCTAATCTCCGCATTATGGCAGCATGAAGCCGCCAGCGCCGTCGCTGATAACATTGCGGCGGCACAAAGGGTCAGCCTATTCATATTTCAATACTCTTTTGTCCCTTATCGGACCGTTCCAGTTCATTCCGAATGCGAAATCCCATCTGTGCCCCTCGCTGTCCACATAGCATTCCATATCGCGCTGGAGGTCTTCGCATTGTCTCTCGACTGTGTTCATGTCTGCCGGCATCTGCATGGGCAGGAGCCCACAAGGCTCTATGATGCCGCTCACCATATCCGCCAATACATGATGGTGCACATCTATGCCCAGCAATACTGCATCTGCGTATGGCTCTATCTCCGATGCGACAAAGGGTTTCAGGCATGATACCGCTATGATTAGAGGCTTGTCACCTATCTCCAGGCGTGTCTTGCGGACCAGGTCTGCAATGTCCGCATTGGCACTGGTGACCGTCTTGCCTCTGTAAGAGCGGTTGGTAAAGTCCTCAAGGGGGTCTCCTCCGGCTATGCTTGTTTCACGCGCCTCGACTGCAGTATAAGGGCCATATTGCAGACTGACAGGCACATATCCGTTGCCGCCCTTTTCCTTGTCGGTAATATCATATCCGCTGCCGCCCTTGGGCTCTTCGATGAGCAGGAATGCAAAATCTGCCTTCTCCGGAGAATCCACAGGCTCGAAATGCCTGGCGACCAGGCTGCTGTCTCCGTGAGGGAACCACACCTTGCGCCCGTTGGCCTGCGGCAGGACACCACCACGGTTTTTCAGCATTATTACGGATTTGAGCTGGGCCTTGTACCCTGCTTCCATAAACTCCGGGCAACCGACAATCTTCTCGGTCTCGTCCGGGTCTACATAAGGATTGTCAAACAGTCCGGTGCGGAACATATTGAGCAGCAGGCGTACGGCAGAGCGTCTGAACCGTGCCTGCGCATCGGCCTCCCCGAACTCCTCTGACCACATCCTGTATGCCTCCATTACCGGCAGCAGGTCATTGTTGCCTCCGAACTGGTCCACGCCTGCCTTGATACATTCGTAGTGGCGCTGCGCCACCGTCAGAGTCTCTCGTCCCCACGGCTTGCCTACAGACTCGTTGATGCCAGCCTCGTCGTGCGTAATCGCCCAGTCCGTACATACGACCCCGTCATAGCTGTATTTATCCCTGAGCATGTCGGTGATAATGTACTGGCTGTAACTGTTGCCGACATTCTGCCCTCCCGGATCAATGCCGTAGGATATTGTGTAATAGGGCATTATCGCAGACGCGCTGTCTGTCCTGCCCTCTAACTTGAATGCGCCGTCAATAAATGGCACGAGTTGCCCGGACAGGTTGCCTCCCGGATATACGGAATACTTTCCGAAAGGGAAATGAGCATCTCGTCCGCCCTCTCCGGAACCTCCTCCGGGCCAATGCTTTACCATCGTATTGACACTGCCGTAACCCCATCCGTCCTCCAACTCGTCGCGCCCCTTGGAGGTCTGGAATCCGTCTATGTACGCGCGCACCATGTCCCGGGCGAGAGCAGGGCTCTCCCCGAATGTCCCATAATTGCGCGACCAGCGCGGATCGGTGGCGATGTCTGCCTGTGGCGACAAGGCTGTCGCTATGCCGAGTGCGCGATACTCCTTGGATGCAATCTCTGCGAATTGCCTTACCAGGTCCGGGTCGAATGTCGCCGCGAGACCGAGTTGGCAGGGCCATTGCGAAATCTGCCCTCCCGAGCCGGCGTTGAACTCCCCGTGTACCTCGGCGTCATTGCGCGGATCGGAACTGATATTGACGGGTATGCCGTGTCCCAGTCCCTCCACCAGAGCTTGCATGTTGTTGTTCCATTCGGCAGCGATGCGCGGTGATTCGGCACGTACCAGCAGCACTGCACGTACATGGTCTTCGGTCAGGAACTTCTTCTGTTTGTCCGACAATGCCGAATGCGGCAGTCCGCTCTTTGCGAGCGATGTGCCGTTGTATGTAGAGCCCCAATAGCCGTAGTCATCTGTCGGTACGGCCTGGTGTTCGCTATACAGCATGAGACCCGCCACCTCCTCTACGGACAATTGTGCTGCAAGGTCTTCTGCCCTGTCCCTCATGGGCTTGCGCCAGTCTTCGTAGACATCTATCCTGCCGTTGCAGTTGAGGTCTTTGAACACATAGCCGTCCCGGTGCAGCAGCGAAATGCCTGATTCCCGGGACAGTCCGAGAGTTGCACCTCTTTTCTGTTCGATGAGGAGATATTGTCCCTTGTCTGTCTCCGTCCACTTCTGTCCTCCGCACGAGACGAGTACCGCCATTGCGGTTGCCAATGCTGTTACAGTCTTCATGTTACGTTATCCGTTTTGTCGTTTATCAATTCCTTGGGAGACTTGCCGTATTTTGCCCTGAATCTCTTGCTGAAATACTTTGCGTCATTGAATCCTACCGAATACGCCAGATCCGACACCCTTATCTTGTCCTCCTGCTCCATCAGCATCTTGTAGGCGAGCGTCAGACGGGCGTTCATTATGAATGCGATAGGCGTAAATCCTGTGAGGCTCTTCAACTTCTCTGTCAGGATAGTGCGCGATACATTCATCGCATTTACAAAGTCGGTCTGGGTAAATTCCGCATCCCCTATGTGTTCATTCACCACATCTATTGCCTGCTGGAGGAATTTCTTGTCCGTGGAGGTATAGTCTATGTCCTTGACCTCAAAGACGAGCTGCTTGCGGAAGTCCGCGCTCTTGACCGCCTGTCGCTTGAGCAGGTTGCCTATCATGGCGGAGAGCACCGAGAAATTGCAGGGCTTGGTGAGGTATCCGTCTGCCCCGTGCTGATAGCCGTCTATGCTGGAAGAGTCGTCTCTGCGTGCACTGAGCAGTATTACAGGGATATGGCTGGTCTGCATCTGTCCCTTTATCGTAGAGCACAGGTCCAGTCCGTTGGTCCGGGGCATCATTATATCCGTCACGACTATGTCTACAGGCTGCGACTCCAATATCTGCAGGGCTGCCTCCGCGCTGTTGCAGGTCAGGATATTGTACCTCTTGGACATTATGGCCTCGAATGTGGACAGCAGATCCTCATCGTCATCGACAAACAGGACCGTGTGATTGTCCTTGATTATACTCTCTCCCATTGAGAATGCCAGCGGAATGTCGGATACCGCGTCCGTGTCCCTTTCATCCGGCGAATAGCTCTCCTCGGAGATAGGCAGCGTGACGGTAAAGCAGTTCCCGGACAGCTCGTCGCTGGATACTTCTATATGACCTTTGTGCTTGTCCACCAATGCTTTGACCAATGACAGCCCTATGCCTGTCCCTATTGTGTTGAATTTGCGATAGTCGCCCTCATAAAAGCGTCTGAACAGCTTTTTTAATGTCTTCTTGTCCATCACTTTGCCGTCATTCGCGCATTTTATGACCAATGTCCCTGTGGACGGCTGCTCCACCGAGACCCTCACCTCGCCTCCTTCGCCGGTGTATTTCACAGCATTGGAGATGAGATTGTACATTATCTTGTCGAGTTTGTCAGGGTCAAACCAGCCACTGATGCTTTGAGGTTCGGCTCTATAAGCGATAGTGAGTTGGCGTTTGCGTATGAGCGGCTGGAATGCCTCCACACAGTGCCCGATGAATGACGCGACATCGTTGTGCGACACTTTCAGCCGGAGGTTGTCGCTCTCCGCCTTGCGGAATTCCAGCACCTGCTGGACCAGGCGTGTCAGGCGTATCGCATTGACAGACATTATGTCCGCAATGTGCTTGTCGGATTCGGAACGGGGCTGGAGACTTTCTATTGCCGCGAGGATTATGCTGAGCGGCGTGAGGAATTCGTGCGAGACATTGGTAAAGAACCGTAGTTTCGCCTGGTTTACCTCCTCGGCTTTCTGTGCGTTGAGCTGCTCGTATTCCATACGGCGTTTGTATCTCATGCGCGCGGCGACGGACTGCATCACAAATGCCGCCAGTCCTCCGAATGCCGTCAGATACAGCAACCATGCCCACCACGAAGTCACGGGATTGTGCTTTATAAGTATGTCCAGGGTCTTGTAGTTGCTGGTGAGGTAGCCATTGGAACGGCTGCCGCATACCTCGAATCTATACCGTCCGGGCGGCAGATTTTGGAAAGAAGCCGTATTGTCATCGCCGTTGACTATCATCCATTCCCCGGCATTGCTGCCTTTGCGCAGGAGCCTGTACCGGTAGATGTTGCCCCGTGAATCGTTGAAGTCCATCAGCGAGAACTTGACATCTATGTCATTCTGCCTGTGGTTTAATGTTATCAGAGGGAGGTTTCCGCTGCCGGAGATGCTCTTGCCGCTTGCGATGACCTCCGTCACTACGATGTTGGCGGCAGTGCTGTCCGCCGGACCTGCCTTGCAGGGGAATAGCAGCACTCCGTGCGAGCACCCGAACGCCATTTCATCCGACTCGGGCAGATAGGCCGCCGCATTGTTGTTGAAATACATGGAAGTGCCGGGGCTGGAGATACTCTGGAACCATAGGTTTTCAATTTCCTCTCCATTGTATGTGAATGAGACAATCTGATCGGCTGTCGTCACCCATATCCTGCCGTCTCCGCTCTCCTTGATGTTCCGTATTCCGGCATTGCGCACAAAGACGAGTTCGTTCATCTTGATGAATCTGTCCCTGTCCTTGTCATACATGTACAGACCGTTCCATGTCGTGCCCACCCATACATTGCCTTGGGAGTCCGCCAGCAGACTCGAGAATCTCTTGGACTCGGGTGCGGAGTCTACGGGATAGCAAGACAGCTGTCTGCACCTCCTGTCTATCTTGAGGACACCATTGTAGTCGCTTGTCATCCAGATACATCCGTCGTTGTCTATGTCAATGTCGGCAATTGAGTTGTCTCCGTATTGCTTCTTGATGCCGGACCATGACCAGATGTCCGTGATGACATTATCTCCCGTCAGTACAAATGCCCCGTGCTTGGTGGCGATGAACACATTGCCCTCGTCGTCATGTTCCAATGCCCGTATGCAGTCGTTCAGCAGGGGAGAGTTGGTGGAGTTGAATGCCTTGGTGGTCCCGTTCCAGGGGTTGTGTACCAGCAGGCCGTTGTTGTAGCTGCCGAAACATATATCCCCAGAGTCGCCGCGGGATACAATATCCTCGACCAAACTTGTGTACATCAGTCCTTTCAAGGGCGGCTCGAAACTGTCCTCCTTGCTGTTATACGATATGAATCCATGTCCGGCTATTCCGAGGAATGCCTTTGTGTCCGATACCCTGTAGATACTGGTGACCGAATTGGTCTTGAATGTTTCCCTGACGGTCTCCAAGGACATCATCTTGAATGGTGCAGCCGCCCGGACAGCCTTGCACGCGCCTCCTCCGAACATTCCGAACAGCAGGGCCTTGTCCTTGGTGAGTAATATGGAATTGACTTCGTTATATGGCAGGCTGCCGGGGACATTGGCAGGATAATAGTTCTCAAAACTCTGTCCGCGCATCAAGCTCAGACCGCTGCGGCTGCCTACCAGTATATTGCCGCAGGCATCTTCACCTATATCATATATAATGTCATCGAGCAGGGTTGTCGCATCGGACGGGTCGTGCCGGTATTGCTTGTATCTCGGGGACTCCTCAAACAGTTCTCCGGCAGGTATCTGCAGCAGGCCTGCACCCCATGTGCCTATCCATAGAGAGCCATCCGCATCCATGTGGAGTACATAGGAGTCATTGAGTGCCCCGTCCCTATATGCCACCAGCTGCCCTGTGGCAGGACTGTATCTGTACAGCCCGTTGTGCCAGGAGGTTATCCACAGATTGCCGTCTCTGTCAAACAATATGTCTATCAGATCTCTCAAACCGCTTTCGCGGAATCCCGTCCTGAACTCGAAAAGCGAGAATGCTCCTCCGTCCCGCCCACGGAAAAACAGACCTCTGTCTCCGCAGACCCATATCCTGCCGTCTGCATCCTTAGCGAAATTGTTTACATTCAGATCGTTCGTGGCGCTGTCATCGGTGTCAGTGAGCAGCCCGGTGGCTTTGTCGAATGTCAGGAGGCCTCTGTCTGTGCCGACGATGAGACTGCCGTCATTGTCTTCAATGACCCTATGCAACATGCGTCCGAAGTGGTTTTCCCCATCGCCTCCGACCGGCCATGTCTTGGTCTCGTATCCGTCATAGCGGGCCAGCCCGTCACTGCTGACTATCCATACATATCCTTCGGAGTCCTGATACAGTTGGGCGACTTTCTCTGACGGCACCTGTCCGGATTTCAGAGTTGCAAAAGTCATCCTCTCTCCGGCGTTCCCTGCAGGGATTATTGCCAGAGCGATTGCGAGTAATGTGGTCAGTCCGCACATGGTGAACGAATTTAAGTTTAGATAATCTCAACAAGGTAGATATTTTAACGAAAAAAGTCTCCATATCTCGGCAGGTAACACGGTGGATTCTTTTATTATGTATGTTTGTGACAAAACATACAGTCATGAAATCTCTCTATTCCGCCCTCGTATCACTTGTGGTTTTGAGCGGTTGCGCCGCCGACAATATGGTCGATGTGGTGCCCCAGCCGATGAAAGTCCGTGTAAAGTCCGGTACATTCAATCCGGTCGGTGCTCCGGTACGCTATTCTCCCGAATTCCGCGGGGATGCGGAATCCGCTGTCATTAAGTTCGCGGATCGTCTTTCGGAGACGTCAGGCACTCAGTCGGAGGTATCGGTGATTGCGGAGAGTGTCCCTCACGAAGGTTTCGCATTCGTCTATGACAATGCGCTCGGCGCGGAGGAATACAGGCTCCGTATAGACCGCAGGTCTGCTGTTGTGCGTGCTTCCTCATTGTCCGGTGTGCTGTATTCTCTTGCGACACTGTCACAAATGCTGCCTGCCGCCTATTTCGGATCTGTCGCGGATGCGGATGCATTCTGGCAACTGCCCTGCTGTGAGATACAGGACAGGCCGCGCTTTGCCTGGCGCGGTATGCATCTGGATGTCGCCAGGCATTTCTTTGGAGTGGAGGAGGTTAAGAAGTATCTGGACATCATGGCGTTATACAAGATGAACCGTTTCCATTGGCATTTGTCTGACGACCAAGGGTGGAGAGTGGAAATCAAGAAATACCCCCGTCTGACATCTGTCGGGTCGGTCAGGGCAGAGACTATGCTTGGGCGTATAGACTATGACGAGCAGCCGCTTACATACGATGGTACGCCCTATGGAGGATTCTATACGCAGGAAGAGATACGCGAGGTCGTTGCCTATGCGGCTTCGCTCGGCATTACGGTCGTGCCTGAGATAGATTTGCCCGGGCACATGCTGTCCGCACTTGCCGCATATCCGGAACTCGGCTGCCGGGGCGGAGCATACAAGGTGTGGGGGCGCTGGGGCATATCCAAAGATGTCCTGTGTGTGGGTAAAGAGACAACATTCGATTTTATAGAGGGTGTGATGGACGAGATTATGGAGATGTTTCCGGGGACATATATCCATATCGGTGGTGACGAATGCCCCAAGATTGCCTGGAAGACCTGTCCGATGTGCCAGGAGCGTATCCGTTCGCTCGGTATCACCTGGGACGGCGTGCATACTCCGGAGCAACTGCTCCAGAACTATGTCACCGCACGGGTGCAGAAATATCTCGCGGATCATGGCAGGCGCATTATCGGATGGGATGAGATACTCGAGGGCAATCTTTCTCCCGGTGCTACGGTCATGTCCTGGAGGGGAGTGTCGGGCGGTATAGAGGCTGCTGCCAAGGGATTCGATGTAGTCATGACGCCTTGTGACTACCTGTATCTGGATTATTACCAGTCGGAGCATGCCGACAAGGAGCCCCTCGGTATCGGAGGGCGGCTGCCTATAGAGAAAGTATATTCATTCGAGCCGTATGACGGCTTGCCGGCAGATGCCAGGCAGCATATACTCGGAGTGCAGGCCAATCTGTGGACAGAATACATCGCCACTACGGAGCACCTTGAATACAACCTCCTGCCGAGAATGCTGGCGGTGAGCGAAGTGCAGTGGTGCGCACCCGGCCGCAGGGACTTTGACCGCTTCAGAGAGCTGGTACTGGCGCGCCAGTTTCCAATGCTTGACGCCATGGGACGCAACTATTCCAGGGCTATAGAGGGCATTTACGGCATGTCCCGGGGAAATGCTGCCGATTGAGCGGCGTTTGTGGGGAATGACGGCTGCCGAAGTGCCTTGGGATGTGTTTTTGCGTTCTTTTGCCCTGTGTAAAATGTGGTGAAAATACCCTCTTGGAGGGGCTTCAGTGGCGGAAAAAGTGGCGGACGGTGATTGTGTTGGTGTGTCTTTTTATCTAAATTGCGCCGTTTTTTCGCGGGAGACTGATCCGGATATCTTCCGCATAAATCAAAAAAGATGAAGAGACAGATTATTACAATCGCGGCACTTCTCGCCGCCTCCGCCTCTGCATTTGCTGGCGGAATCCTTACAAACACAAACCAAAGCATTTCTTTTCTGCGCCAGCCGGCACAGAATGCAGTCATCTCTGTCAACAGCGCGTACTATAACCCTGCCGGAGTAGGCTTCCTGCCTAACGGATGGCAGTTCAGCCTCGGAGTTCAGAATGTTCACCAGACCCGCGAGATAGAGTCCACATTCGCGCCGTTCGCGCTGGATGTAGACAATGCCGGCAAGGGCTCCAAACTCTACACGGGCAAGACCTCCGTTCCTGCCCTGCCTGCATTTGACCTTACTTATGTCAATGACAGGTTCTTCGGTTCGATGCACTTCGGAGTCATCGGTGGCGGCGGTTCCTGCGACTTCAGCAGCGGTCTCGGCTCTTTTGAGGGCAATATCGCCATGATTCCCGCAGTCGTCAACAAACTTGCCGGCGGCAATGTCCTCGGCTATGATGTCGATTGCGACCTTGTCGGTACACAGTTCTTTGTAGGCGGCCAGCTCAACCTCGGCTATCGCATTACTGATAACCTCGCTGTGTCCGCAGGTGTGCGCGGCTACTATGTATACGGTCACAATGAGGGTGGCCTCAGGAATATCCAGCTCTCTTACGGCGGCACTACAGGTCCTGCTGCAACGGTGCTCGGCGGAGTGCTTGCAGGCATGGGCATGAGCGTAGACCCTGCGATGCTCGGTGCGCTCTTTGCCGACAAGGAAGTCAATGTCAAACAGACGGGCTGGGCGCTCAACCCTATCCTGAGCATCGATTACAAAGTCGGCTCTCTCAACCTCGCTGCCAAGTACGAGTTCAACACCTCTATCCGTCTCAAGAATGACACCAAGGTCAATACTACCGGCATTGCTCAGTATGATGACGGCAAGAAAGGTATAGGCAACGACATGCCTGCCATCCTCTCCCTCGGTGCGGAGTACGGTTTTACGGATGCATTTAGGGTAAATCTCGGTCTGAACTACTATTTCGACAAGAATGCCAAGATTTACAACGGAGCTACCGATGCCAACGACAAGGCGAAACTCATTGACAGCAATACATACGAGATTCTTGCAGGTGTCGAGTATGACATCAATGACAAGTTCACTGTCAGCGCCGGCGGCCACTGCACCCGTTACGGCATGGGCAAGGGCCAGGAGTTCAGCTCTGATTCGGGATTCTATATCCCCTCATGGAGCACAGGCGCAGGCTTCCGCTACAATCTCAATGAGCGCCTGAGTTTTGATTTCGCGGCTTACTCCACATGGTACAGCCACGACACCAAGGAAATGGCAGACTTCAACAACGCCGGCTCCAAACTCTACGCCTCGTTGGCGCAGGTGCCTGCTCTCAAGGCTGTTATGGATGCAAGCGGCATTACCGCAGAGTCCCTCGGAACTCCCGGTTCGGACAGGTATTTCCGCAAGAGCCTTGTGCTCGGTATAGGAGTCAATTATAGATTCTAATAGTATTTGTTGTTGAAGTGCAGATACTATGGCGGGTCCGGATTGTTTCGGGCCCGCCTTTTTTATATGTAAAATCATTATTTTTGTTTCGCCAATCAAGAATAATCTCAAATGAATAACAAGTCTTCAAGCCTTGTCCATGGTGCTGTTGCGGCAGCAGCCATATTGTTCGCAGTGTTGCTGTGCACATCTTCCAGACCCGGGCGTAATGCCGCTAACTATACTGTCAACCGCAGGCCTCTTGCTCCTTCGGCATATCTGGAACTTCCCATAGGTGCGATACATCCGGAGGGCTGGCTCGA
>CAZKRZ010000009.1:0-4580 GCA_964555325.1 uncultured Muribaculaceae bacterium | reverse complement strand
CCACCCCGACCCATCAGGCGATGGAATGGCTCAAGGGCTGGCTCGAGGAGCAGTTGTTCAGGATGAGAGACGGGCTTACAGGCCGGATGGACAGTGTCTATAGTCTGGTAGACGGTCCTGACAATGCCTGGCTTGGAGGCAACGGGGATGCGTGGGAGCGCGGTCCGTACTGGATAGACGGTCTGTTGCCACTTGCATATATCTTGGATGATGAGGCACTTAAGTCCAAGGCCCAGGCATGGGTGGAATGGTCGCTCGCCTCGCAAGACGAAGAAGGCTTTTTCGGACCTCGTGTGGACGGGGCAAAGGCTTCCGGAATACAGAGTGACAACGCCCGTGACTGGTGGCCGAGAATGGTAATGCTCAAGGTAATGAAGCAGTATTGGCAGGCGACGGGAGACGAAAGGGTCATAGCGTTTATGACACGCTATTTTCGCTATCAGCTGGAACATTTGCCCGAAACTCCGCTTGACAATTGGACCTATTGGGGAGCGCAGCGCGGAGGAGACAATCTGCAGATGGTCTATTGGCTGTACAATATTACAGGAGAGCGTTTCTTGCTGAAACTGGGTAAGTTGCTGCATTCGCAGACATATGACTGGACGGGCGCATTCCTCGGAGGGGAGACCATACGCAGCCCTTGGGGGCACCACTGTGTCAATCTGGCGCAGGGATTCAAGGAGCCGGTCGTGTATTGGCAGCAGGCCAAGGATGACAAATACCTGGAGGCTTGTAAGAGCGCGGCGGAGACTATACGCAATACGGTAGGTCTGCCCAACGGACTTTGGGGAGGCGATGAGATGCTGCACAGCGGTGAGCCTACCGCAGGCAGTGAATTGTGCACGGCGGTGGAGATGATGTATTCGCTGGAAGAGATGTCCCGCATTACAGGGGATGTGCAGTGGATGGATTATTTGGAGAGAGTGGCGTACAACGCCCTGCCGACGCAGGTATCATCCGATTTCATGAGCAAACAGTATTTCCAGCAGACTAACCAGATATCGGCGACGCGCACTCACAAGGCGTTTGTCACTCCGCACGGAGGCACAAACACAGTGTTCGGTACATTGAGCGGGTATCCCTGCTGTGTGTCCAATATGCACCAGGGCTGGCCCAAATTCGTACAAAATCTGTGGTATGCGACGCCGGATGGCGGTGCGGCGGCTCTCGTATATGCCCCGAGCCGTGTGGACATGCTTGTTGCCGGGCAGGTGCGCGTGACAGTGACGGAGGAGACTCACTATCCTTTTGACGGTGATGTCGTATTCCGTTTTCATTTCCCCGAAGGGGAGGGCGCGGAGTTCCCGTTCAGCATTCGCATTCCTGGGTGGTGCGATGCGGCGTCGATTATCATAAACGGTGAGAATCAGGATATTGCGGCCGTTGCAGGTGAGGTCGTTACTTTGCGCAGGCAATGGCATTCCGGCGATGAACTCCGCTTGGCACTCCCTCAGAAAGTGCGTGTCACGCGTTGGTATGACGGCGCGGCGTGCTTTGAGCGCGGTCCGCTGGTCTATGCGCTCAAACTGAATGAGATATGGACCGAGACTCCATTCAAAGGCAAATATATGCGCAATAAATACGGCGACAGTTGCTGGGAGGTCACGACGGACAGCCCCTGGAACTATGGCGTAGACGAACGTCTGCCGGATGTGGACAGCCTGGTAAACAAATATCCGGTCGTTGTCAAGGAAGAGTTCCACGAATGGCCGTGGGATGCGCAGAATGCCCCGGTCAGCATATTCATCGATGCTATGCGCCTGCATGACTGGCACGAATACAACGGGGACTGTGGCCCGATACGGTATAGAGTCCAGGGAGACACCCCTCACGGCAAGCCGGAGCGCGTGGAACTCATTCCATACGGATGCACCAAACTGCGTATTGCAGAGTTCCCCCTGCGCTGGCCCAATTGATACGAAAAAGGCGGTCAGAAGCAATTCCGACCGCCTTTTCTTTGAATGTCCCAGTATTATTCCAGTCTCCTGGCTCCATCGGAGATCACGACATCGTATATCTTGGGCTCGTGTCCGAATTTTGCCGTGAACTGCTCTTTGGCTGCGTTGATGAACTGCTCGTAGAGTTCGTCTCTGACGAGGTTGATTGTGCATCCTCCGAATCCGCCGCCCATTACGCGGGAGCCGGTGACATCGCATTTGCGGGCGAGGCTATTGAGGAAATCGAGTTCTTCGCAACTCACCTCATAGAGGCGGCTCATGCCGAAATGCGTCTGATACATCATCTCTCCGACGGTCACATAATCGCCTCTCTCCAGAGCGTCGCAGACATCCAGTACCCTCTGTACTTCTCCGATTACATATTCTGCCCTCATGAAGTCCTCTTCGCTGATCTTGTCTCTGACTTCGTCGAGCCAGATGCGTTTGGCATCGCTCAGGAACTCCACCTCGGGATGATTCTCCCTGATTGCAGCGGCCGCCGTCTCGCCTGTCATTGTATGCGGAAGAAGCGAGTTCGTGCTTGACGCAGGAGTCTACCAATACCAGTCTGTATCCCTCAGGGTTGAACGGGAAATACTTGTATTCTAATGTCTTGCAGTTGAGGCGGATGAGACTGCCGGCCTTGCCGAAGCAGGATGCGAACTGATCCATGATGCCGCAGTTTACACCGCAATAATTATGTTCAGTGCTCTGTCCGATCTTGGCGAGTTCAAACAGGTCTATCCCGTTGTGGAACAAGTCGTTGATTGCGAATGCAAATGTGCTCTCGAGAGCTGCCGAGCTCGAAAGTCCCGCGCCGAGAGGCACATCTCCTGCAAATGCCGCATCGAATCCCTCCACCTTGCCGCCTCTCTTGATAGTCTCACGGCATACGCCGAATACATATCTGGCCCATGCCTGTTCGGGTTTGTCTTCCTCTTTCAGACCGAATTCCGCCCTCTCGTCATAGTCTACGGACAGGAGTCTCACCTTGTCCGTGCCGTTGAGGCGTATCTTTGCGACTATGCCTTTGTCGATAGCTCCAGGAAATACGAAGCCTCCGTTGTAATCAGTGTGTTCGCCTATGAGATTGACGCGTCCGGGGGATGTATACAATACACCGTCGGTTCCGAATGCTTCGTCAAATTTGGCAGATACTTTAGATTTGATGTCCATTGTCTGTGATTGGTTTAATTCTGTGTTTTTCCCCGTTCCGAGGGAATGCTTATATGGAGAATGCGTTGAAGCCTCCGTCTACTGCGAGCACGGTACCGGTGACTCCCTTGGACGCATCGGATGCCAGATAGTGGAGCGCACCTACCAATTCGTCCGGTTCGAGGAAGCGCCCGAACGGGGTGTGGCCGAGGATTTTGCTGGAGCGGTCTGTGAGACTGCCGTCGGGATTTGTCAGCAGGGAGCGGTTCTGGTTGGTCAGGATGAATCCCGGTGCGATGGCGTTTACCCTGAGGCCGTCTCCAAATTTGGTGGCGAGTTCACCGGCGAGCCACTGTGTCCAGCTGGCGAGTGCGGATTTGGCCATGCCGTAGCCGCATACCCTTGTGAGCGGTTTGAACGAGGACATCGAGCAGAAGTTGATGATCGAGCCTTTCTTTTTCTCTACCATGGGACGGGCAAATACCTTGGTGGGGATAATTGCACCCATAATGTTGAGTTCGAACACTTTGCGTGTGGCTTCCAGGTCCATGTCGAAAATGGTCTGGTCCGGGCTGATATTGGCTCCGCTCATATTGCCGCCTACACCGTTGAGCAGAATGTCCACCGAACCGTATGCCGAGAGCGTGTCCTCGAGGTTGCGCTCAAGCGATTTCTCATCGAGAATGTCAGAGGGTAGGAACATGGCCTCTCCACCGTTTGCCTTGATGTCAGCTACTATGGCCTCGCTTTTTTCGCGTGAACTTTCGCGTCCGAGCAACACTACTTTGCTGCCCTGTGCTGCAAAATACCTGACTGCTTCCGAGCCAATGACGCCGCTTGCGCCCGTCATGACGGTGACTCTGCCGTTAATATCAAAGAGATTCTCCATTGGTTACATATAATATTAGTATCGTGTAAATATAATCAATGAATTTGATTTTGCCCGATTTGCCCGTTCGTTTTATAAATATTTTGCATGAATAAAAGCGCCAAATTTTTCTTTGGGTGCAGGGCGGTTTTGGGGCGGAAACGGCGCATCACCATCAAAAACATAAATTTTCATAAGAAACATAAAAATCTCGCGCAGGTTTCTTTAGGGCCCTCGGCTTTCTGTTTTCCACTGCCTATATTCGCAGCCGGAGGACCTCAGTCTTGCCGCTCGGCATTGCACCCCCTCCCCTCCAGTCATTTCAACAATCACCTTTTTTAGTTTAGTGTCATCATTATGGAGAATGGAACCGGAAGAAGAAGCACAATGAATGAGGAGTCGCGCAGGCGTCTGATAGACTACTGTCTCGGACTCATGGAGGGAATGCCACAATACAGCGGCATGGGCAGGGAGGAGAAACTCGCCGGCATTCTCTGACCTCGAGTACCGACCCAACGAGAACCTCAAGCTCCGCAGGGAGGACAAGACCGTCATCTATGACGTTATCTGCCGGACGGCCTCCGGAGAGACGGTCGCGGTGGAGGTCCAGAAGACGGAGC
>CAZKRZ010000008.1:0-19263 GCA_964555325.1 uncultured Muribaculaceae bacterium | reverse complement strand
TATTCTCATGGAGACGGGTCATCGCCCTCCACCAATAGTTCTTGATGTTGTTTTTGAGTTCGACACCCAACTGTCCGTAATCATACACAGCCGCGAGTCCGTCATATATCTCGCTCGACGGGAATATGAATCCGTACTCCTTGCAGTGTGCAACCAGTACCTTGAAAAGTTCGTCCTGAGTCATATCATTACTATATTAAATCCTACAAAAATAATCATTTAGAACCTGTTTTGAAAACGCAGTCCCCGGATGGCTCTCCCAAAATCGCTGTCAATCCAGGTCCACGCCCTCCTGTAGCGGCATTATCTGCCCCAAAGGGCGCATCACAAACTCCCTCTCATACATCAGCGGATGCGGTATCTTGAGTACATCCGTATCCACCCTTCTGTCCCCATAGAGCAGTATATCTATGTCTATGATACGGTCGTGATACACTCTTGCACCGTTTTCATCGGTCTCAAAGACTTCTCTCCTGCCCATCTGCCGCTCTATGTCCTTGCAGACTCCCAACACCTCCACAGGCTCCATATCCAGCTCATACATCACCACCGCATTGATAAAATCCTGCCCCTCAAACCCCCAGGACACCGTCTCCACCATATCAGACAACGCTGTCCATGACCTGCCGAATGCATCATCCATATGGGACAATGCCTCCCTGATATTGGCTTCGCGGTCTCCGATATTGCTACCGAGAGAGAAATACACCCTCTCTCTACTCATCATAGTCGTCAAAATCCGGATCCATGCCCAACGCAACGCGGGCCTCGTCCGAAAGCATGCTCTTGTCCCACACAGGGTCGAATACGAGTTCTATCTCGCATCCGGAGACTCCCGGAGTCTGCTCCACACTGTGCTGCACCTCGGCTATCACCTCATCAGCCATAGGGCAATTTGGCGCCGTAAATGTCATCTTGATATACACCTTGCGGGACTTGTCTATATTGAGTTCGTAGATGAGCCCGAGATCGTATATATTGACCGGAATCTCCGGGTCATAGACCTGTTTCAACGCGAGCACCACAGCCTCATAGAGGGGCGCAAGCTCCTTGACATCCTCCGCTGTCAATACTTCTTTGACTTCTTCTGCCATTTTACGATTCCTCGAATGTTTTAATCTTCCTTATACATTTGCCGCAGCCACCGCCCTGATTGTCTCTATCATCGACACCAGTCCGTTGGAACGGGTAGGGGAGAGATTCTCCTTGAGACCTATGCGCCCGATAAAACCGAAATCGTCCGACGCTATCTCCTCAGGGGTCCTGCCGGAATAAACGCTTATCAGCAACGAGATGATACCTTTGGTGATGACGGCATCGCTGTCCGCTGTGAAATACAGACGCCCTCCGTCCATCTTATAATCCAGCCATACCCTTGACTGACAGCCTTTTATCAATTTATCATCGGTCTTGGCGTCCTGCGGATACTCCTCCAGATTCTTGCCGAGATCGATTATGTACTCATATTTGTCCAACCACTCATCGTACATGGAGAATTCCTCCACGATCTCATCCTCCACTTCTTTCAATGACTTGTTATTATCCATCATATCAACATATCTATAGCTTTGTGCAGACATTCTGCAAAATAATGTGCCTCTTCCAAGGTATTGTACGGTGCGAACGACACCCTCAGCATACCGGATACTCCGTACCTGTCCATAAGCGGCTCTGCGCACATCTGTCCAGAACGGACCGCCACTCCCATTTTGTCGAGCAACAGCGCGAGATCCTCGTGATGCGCTCCCTCTACCGATATTGAGAACAGCGGTATCTTGTCCTCCACGCGTCTCGGACTGCCGAATAGTCTGATACGGCTGTCCGCCTCCACCATCGAGAGAATATACTCGGTAATCCGTCTCTGCTCTTCCTCTATAGTATTATTCCTCAATGCTTTAGCGAATAGTAACGCCGGTTTCAGAGTAGGCGTGCCGGCTATGTTCTGGGTGCCTGCCTCAAACTTCTGCGGAGAACGCGCATAACTCGTTCCCTCCCACCTGACGGTATCTATCATCTCGCCGCCACCCATATAAGGAGGCAGTTTGTCCATCCAGCATTTCTTGCCGTACAATACGCCTGTCCCCGGGGCTGCATACACCTTATGACCGGAAAAGACATAGAAATCACAGTCGAGGTCCTGCACATCGACAGCGCAATGCACCGCTCCCTGCGCACCGTCCGTCAATACCGCACAACCAAATGAATGACAAATACTTACTATCTCCTTTATAGGATTTATAATGCCGAGCACATTGGATATATGCGCGACGCAGCATATCTTGGCGCGTCCGGAAGAGAGCAACTCCTTCAGCCTCTCCAAATCTATATATCCGTCCTCATCTACAGGCAGCACCTTGATGACCGCGCCACGACGTTGCGCCATCATCTGCCAGGGCACAATATCCGAATGGTGTTCGCATTCGGATATGATGATTTCATCACCCTCTCCGATTTCCGACTCACCGAAAGAGAACGCCACAAGATTGATTGCAGCAGTAGTGCCTGCGGTAAAAACCACTTCGCTACGGTCAGCGGCATTGAGATACTCCCGGACAAATTCCCTCGTATCCTCGTATTCCTCCGTCGCGTCATTAGCCAGACTATGGACAGCGCGATGGAGATTGGCATTGTGATGTAGCGTGATGTCATTCCATTTGTCGATGACTTCTACAGGACGCTGCGAAGTCGCCGCATTATCCAGATAGACCAGAGGACGGCCATACACGCGGTCGCTCAGGATAGGGAAGTGCGTGCGCACTCTATCTATATTTTCAAAATCTGTCATCTTTTGTCATTCACGGAAAACCACTTCAAATTTACATCATAAAAATCTAAATCGATAAAATCCCGAACTCTTATTGACCCAATCTCCGCAAAATAGTCTATTTTTGTCCCGGAACGCTATCTTCCACAGCGATACGCCATTTACACGAATTGCCGCCCCGGAAATGGTTTCCGGCATGAGATACGGACGCAGCACGACGGAGACAGCATATTACATTAGCAAAATATACAGACACCATGATAGACTACATCAAAGGCACCATCGCCGAACTGAGCCCCACCTCAGTCGTTATCGACAACAACGGCATAGGATACGACATTGAAATTTCTCTGCAGACATACGAACTGCTCGAAAACCAGAGCGAGGCCAAAATATACATTTACCACCACCAGCGCCAGCGCGAGGATATAGAAATGTACTACGGATTCGCCACCAAGGACGAGCGCGAACTCTTCAAACTCATCATCGGAGTAAACGGTATCGGAGTCAATTCCGCCAGAATGATGCTGTCGAGCATGTCTTCCGACGAATTGAGAAATGCCATTATTTCCGAAGATGTCAACCGCATCAAGAGCACCAAAGGCATAGGTCTCAAGAGCGCGCAGAGGATGATTCTCGAGCTCAAAGACAAGATAGCGAAAGGCGAGGGCGTCGACAGCACCACATTGTCCGGTACGTTTGCCACTTCAGAGACCGCAGACGAGGCTTGCAGCGCACTCATGATGCTCGGTTTCTCCAAAGCGAATGTCAATAAGGCCATACAGGCCATATTAAAAAAGAACCCCTCGGCCAAAGTCGAGGAGATCATCAAAACTGCTCTTCAGATATTATAGTGTTCCACGTGGAACACAATTATCGTCCAAGATAAACCAAAAGTACCGATACATCGGCAGGGGAGACTCCGGAAATCCTCGACGCCTGACCTATAGTCCGTGGAGAATAACGGACAAGTTTCTGCCTACACTCCACGGATAATCCGGAAATAGACTCAAAATCGAATCCCTCTGGAATCACAAGGTCTTCCAACCTCTTCATCTTGTCGGCGAGCCTCTGTTCTCTTTCAATATATCCGCTGTACTTAATCTTGATTTCTACAGCCTCGAGTACTTCTCGAGAGACCCTTTTACCTATACTATCTACATCCTGTGCGCAGGGCAAAATAGGTATTTCCGGCACCGATACAGAAGCATTACCGTTCGGTAAATATTTTTCTATTGTTCCACGTGGAACAATATTCAGAATATCATCCAAGTGTAATTCGGGCCGGGAAACCAGTTCCGCTATCTTCTTGGAATCAGAAATAGGCGTTGAACCTACCGAAGACAATAAAGGATTAGCCTCAGCCTTAGTCACATTTACAGAGGAAGCCATACGGCTCAAATCTTCCACACGCGAATACTTCTCGCACATGTAATCATACCTCTCACGACTCGCGAGCCCGGCCTTATACGAACGCTCCGTCAGACGCAAATCGGCATTATCTTGACGCAGTAATATACGATACTCAGCACGGGAAGTAAACATCCTGTAAGGCTCATCCACCCCCTTTGTAATCAGATCATCTATCAATACACCTATATAAGCCTCGTCCCTATGCAGGATAAAAGGCTCGGCATTGTGCGCCTTGAGATGAGCATTCATACCTGCAATCAGACCCTGCGCAGCCGCCTCTTCATATCCGGTAGTGCCGTTGATCTGACCGGCAAAGAACATTCCCTCGATACCCTTGAGTTCAAGGGTCGCAGACAACTGTGTGGGATCAAAATAATCGTATTCCACAGCATAAGCAGGACGATATATCTTAGCCGTTTCAAGTCCCTTGATCTTATGCATAGCCTCCATCTGCACATCTAGAGGCAGAGACGAAGAGAATCCCTGGAGATAGTATTCATTGGTATTGCGGCCCTCCGGCTCGAGGAAGAGCTGGTGAGCGGGATTGTCAGGGAACACCCGGAGTTTATCCTCTATACTCGGACAATATCTCGGTCCTTTGCCGGTAATCATTCCGGTAAGGAGAGGGGAGTCCTTGAAACCCGAACGCAAGACTTCGTGCACCTCCTCATTGGTATGGAGTATATAGCACGGCATCTGTTCTGTACCATTCTGCACTGATGAGAGAAATGGCAGATAGGAGAACTTGTCCGGATTGTCATCACCATACTGCCTGACGAGCGCATCCGTATCGACAGAAGAAATGTCGATTCGTGGAGGAGTACCGGTCTTCATCCTGGCAGTGGCGACACCCATGGATAGCAACTGATCCGTCAGTCCGGTCGAAGGCGGCTCACCGAAACGCCCTCCCTCAAAAGCAGTACGACCTATAAAAAGTCGGCCGTTGAGAAAGGTCCCGGCCGCAAAAACAAGTGTCCGAGATTTAAAAATAGCCCCACTTCGGGTACAGACCCCGCAGAATTTTGAATTCTCAAAGAGGAAAGAATCCGCAAAATCCGCGTAAATATCTAAATTACAATTACTTTCGAGAATTTTACGCCAGTTAAGCGAAAACTGGATTTTATCACACTGGGCGCGAGGGCTCCACATCGCAGGTCCTTTTGACCTATTGAGCATACGAAACTGTAGGGTAGAGCAGTCGGTAACGATGCCAGTATATCCTCCAAGAGCATCTATTTCTTTGACTATCTGTCCTTTAGCAATACCACCAATCGCAGGATTACACGACATTCGGGCAAATCCGAGCATATCGTTGGATATAAGCAGTACCTTGGAGCCCATATTGGCGGCAGCCATGGCAGCCTCACAGCCGGCATGGCCTCCTCCCAATACTATAACATCATACACAGTAGGCGACATAGACATATCAGACACCGAGCGTCTTTTTTACATTGATATAATAGTCTTCCTTGGCACGCATCATTTTTATGTCTTCGTCATTGTGGTCGTCATAACCGATCAGATGAAGAACACCGTGCACCATCACCCTGTTGAGTTCTGTCTCGAAATCCACTCCGAAATGTTCGGCATTGTCACGGACCGAATCGATACTGATAAAAAGGTCTCCGGAAATCCTGTCACCCTCGCAATAGTCAAAGGTGATGATGTCCGTATAATAGTCGTGTCCGAGATATTCTACATTGACATCGAGGATGTAATCGTCGGAACAGAAAATAAATGCGATGTCTCCGAGTCTTTTGGACTCGCTGCTGCAAACCGTTTTTATCCAGCGGTTGTTGAGTAATTTCGACTTCAAATCGAAAGAAATGTCCTCACAGTGGTACGTAATCATGGATGCAAATCTACAACTATTATATCAAAAAATTGGTTTTGAGAATTATTATTTCTATCTTTGAAACTCGTAGAATAGTACAAAAAATCAACGTCATATGGAAGTTAAAAAGACAGAAAAAGCCAGTCTTGAAAACAAAAGACTTCTTTTTGTTGAGATAGGCTTCATCGCTGCGCTTTTGTTCGTATGGGGAGCTTTCTCATACAGCACAAAAGAGAAGAAAGTCGCTGTCCTTGAGGACACCAATGTGGAAGTAGAAGTGGAGGAAATGGTCCCCATCACACAGGAGACTCCGCCCCCGCCGCCCGAGACAGCCAAAATCCCTGTTCTCTCCGACCAGATTGACATCGTGGACGATGAGGTTACAGTCGATGACGATATGTTCATGAACCTCGAGGATGACGCCAACATGGGTGTCGAGATTATGGACTATGTCGAGAATGTACAGGAAGAGGTTGTGGAAGAGGAAGCCATTCCTTTCCAGCTGGTAGAAGAGAAGCCTTCATTCAATGGTGGAGACGCAAACAAATTCTCTGAGTGGGTCAACGGCAGGCTTGTCTATCCCGAGATTGCAAAGGAGAACGGTGTTTCCGGACGTGTCACACTCCAGTTTACTGTAGAGGCCGACGGTTCGGTTACCAATGTCAAGGTGCTTCGCGGTGTTGACTCCTCCCTCGACAAGGAAGCTGTCCGCGTTGTTTCCAGCTCACCTAAATGGAAGCCCGGCAAGCAGAGGGATCGTGCTGTAAAGGTATCCTACACATTCCCTGTGGTATTCCAGTTGAGATAGTACGAACAACATTTACAGATACAAGGCTGTCCCCAATCCGGATAGCCTTTTTTTGATAACAAACAGCCCTATTATAATGTCTATATACCAGGAAACTGACAAGGCGGTATTCGTCGGTATCATCAAGCAGGATGACGATGAAGCTAAGGTAATGGAGTATCTGGACGAACTGGAGTTTCTCGCCGAGACGGCGGGAGCCCACGGAGACAGGAAGTTTATCCAGAGAGTCGACAAGCCGGACAAGGCTACATATATAAGAAGCGGAAAACTGGAGGAAATAGCCGCATACTGTGAGGAAAACGAAATCAACTACGTGATATTCGACGACGAACTCACAGGCATGCAACAGCGTAATATCGAGAGGGTTATAAAGACTTCTGCGGTAATAGACAGGACCAGTCTGATATTGGAGATATTCGCGCAGAGAGCGCAGACATCATACGCCAAGATGCAGGTGGAACTGGCACGCTACAACTATATGCTCCCACGCCTTGCAGGCATGTGGACCCACCTCGAGAGGCAGCGCGGCGGTCGCGGTACCAGAGGCGGTATGGGCGAAACCCAGATAGAAGTCGACAGACGTATCGTCAAAGAGCGTATAACACGCCTTAAAGAGCAGTTAAAGAAGGTAGATAGGCAGATGTCCACCCAGCGCGGTAATCGCGGCCAGATGGTCCGCCTTTCGCTCGTAGGCTATACCAACGTAGGCAAGAGCACAATCATGAATATGCTCGCCAAATCCGATGTGTTTGCCGAGAACAAACTGTTCGCCACTCTCGACACTACAGTACGCAAGGTAGTCATCGAGAATGTACCGTTCCTGCTGAGCGATACGGTAGGATTTATACGCAAACTCCCCACGCAGTTGATAGAGGCGTTCAAAAGCACGCTGGACGAAGTGCGTGAGGCCGACATATTGCTGCATGTAGTGGATATATCCCATCCCGGATTTGAGGAGCAGATGGAGGTTGTGGAGCGCACTCTCGCCGACATATCCGCGAGCGACAAGCCTGTCTATGTGATATTCAACAAGATAGACGCCTACCAATACGAGGAGTATGACACTTTCAGTCTCACTCCCAAGACTATGGCGAACATGACGCTCTCAGAGCTCAAAAACACCTGGATAGCCAAAGAGAAGACCCCATGTATATTCATATCCGCCAAGGAGAAGACGAATATACAAAAACTCCGCAACGACATCTACAAGATGGTTGCGGAGATTCATGCGGGCAGATACCCGTTCAATAATTTTCTCTATTAGTCAGAGAATTTTGCTTTGAGGAACTCTCTGTTGAGTCGTGCAATATGGCTCACAGAGATACCCTTGGGGCATTCCATTTCGCAGGCGCGGGTGTTGGTACAGTTACCGAAGCCGAGTTCGTCCATCTTGGCGACCATGGCCTTGGCCCTGCGTGCAGCCTCGGGACGTCCCTGAGGGAGCAGAGCGAGGGAACTCACCCTTGCAGCCACAAAGAGCATAGCCGAACCATTCTTGCAGGTAGCGACACAAGCACCGCAACCTACACATGCCGCAGCATCCATGCTCTCCTCAGCCTTGTCGTGAGGTATGAGGATATTGTTTGCGTCCTGTGCAGAGCCTGTACGCACTGTGACGAAACCGCCTGCCTGCAGGATCTTGTCAAATGCACCGCGATCTACAACGAGGTCCTTGATGACAGGGAATGCAGCACTCCTCCAAGGCTCGACGGTAATGGTGGCTCCGTCCTTGAAATGACGCATAAAGAGCTGGCAGGTAGTCACCTGATCGTCCGGTCCGTGTGCACGGCCGTCGATGTAGAGTGAACATGCACCGCAGATACCCTCGCGGCAATCATGGTCAAATGATACAGGTCCGCTGCTCTGGCATCCCTTGTCTACGGCAACGGGGTCATTGCCCTCCCTGATAAGCTGCTCGTTGAGAATGTCGAGCATCTCCAGGAAAGAAGCGTCCTCCTCGATACCGGAAATATGATAGGTCTCAAAATGACCCTTTGTCTTGGCGTTCTTCTGACGCCATATCTTCAAGTTGAATTCCATCTCCGACTAGTCTTTGTAATTTCTGGTTTTAACCTCAATGAACTCGTATTTGAGTTCCTCTTTGTGGAGTTCGGGATCTGCGCCCTCTCCCTTGTACTCCCAAGCTGCGACATACATGTAGTTCTTGTCATCACGCTTGGCCTCACCCTCTTCTGTCTGGCTCTCCACGCGGAAATGACCACCGCATGACTCCTGACGGTTGAGAGCGTCGTACGCCATCAGTTTGCCTATATCGAAGAAATCTTCAAGTCTGAGTGCCTTCTCGAGCTCCTGGTTGAACTCGTACTGCGAGCCGGTCACGCGGACTTCCTTGTAGAACTTCTCCTTGAGTTCGTCAATGAGCTTGATAGCCTTTTTGAGTCCCTCCTCGTCGCGTGCCATACCGACATACTCCCACATGATGTGGCCGAGCTCTTTGTGGATGGCATCCACGGGCTTGGTACCCTTGATGGAGAACAGCCTGTCGATACGGGCCTGTACAGCCTTCTCAGCCTCCACAAACTCAGGAGCGGAGACATCTGTCTTGGGCTCTGCGAATTTGCTTGCGAGGTAGTCACCGATAGTGACAGGCAACACGAAATATCCGTCGGCAAGACCCTGCATGAGGGCGGAGGCACCGAGCCTGTTGCCGCCATGGTCGGAGAAGTTGGCCTCACCGATTGCATACAGTCCGGGGATAGTGGTCTGGAGATCGTAGTCAACCCAGATACCGCCCATGGTGTAATGGATGGCGGGATAGATCATCATAGGCTCCTCCCAAGGGCTGGAAGCGGTAATCTTCTCGTACATATCGAAGAGGTTGCCGTATCTCTCGGCTACTCTCTGATGTCCGAGACGCTCGATTGCATCCTTGAAGTCAAGGAACACTGCGAGACCGGTCTCATTCACGCCATAACCTGCATCGCACCTCTCTTTGGCGGCGCGGGATGCCACGTCACGGGGAACAAGGTTACCGAATGCGGGATACCTGCGCTCGAGGTAGTAATCCCTGTCTGCCTCGGCAATCTGGGACGGCTTGATCTCGCGCTTGCGGAGTCTCTCGACATCCTTGATATTCTTGGGCACCCATATACGGCCGTCATTACGGAGCGACTCTGACATGAGGGTCAGTTTGCACTGCTGCTCGCCATGCACGGGGATACAGGTAGGATGGATCTGCGCGAAGCAGGGGTTTGCGAAAAATGCGCCCTTGCGATAGCACTGCATGGCAGCGGAACCGTTGCTGTTCATGGCATTGGTAGAGAGGAAATAGGTGTTGCCATATCCTCCGGTCGCTATCACGACGGCATGTGCGCCGAATCTCTCGAGAGCACCGGTAACGAGGTTGCGGGCGATGATACCCTTGGCCTCACCGTTGATCATGACGAGATCGAGCATCTCATAACGGGGGTAACTCTTGACTGTACCGGCTGCGATCTGGCAGTTGAGCGCGGCATAGGCGCCAAGCAGGAGCTGCTGTCCGGTTTGTCCCCTCGCATAGAATGTACGGCTGACCTGTACGCCACCGAAAGAACGGTTTGCGAGATAACCGCCGTATTCACGTGCGAAAGGCACGCCCTGAGCGACACACTGGTCGATAATGGCGGCACTGACTTCAGCAAGCCTGTACACATTGGCCTCCCTTGCCCTGTAGTCGCCACCCTTGATGGTGTCGTAGAACAGACGATAGATGGAGTCGTTGTCATTCTGGTAGTTCTTGGCAGCATTGATGCCACCCTGAGCTGCAATGGAGTGCGCCCTGCGAGGTGAATCACTGATGCAGAATATCTTGACATTGTATCCGAGCTCTCCGAGAGAAGCAGCTGCAGATGCACCGCCAAGACCGGTTCCGACAACGATGATTTCAAGCTTGCGCTTGTTGTTGGGACTTACAAGATGGATTTCCGACTTGCGTTTTGTCCACTTTTGCTCCAAAGGTCCGCCAGGAATCTTGGAAATAAGTTTATCCGCCATTTTATGTATTATTAGATTGTATACTTATCAAAGTGCAAATTTAACAACAATTTATGTCATCTGAAAAGCCCCGGCTCTTCTTCTTCGGAAGAATTATCAACTCCGACATTGTTTTTGCGCATGTATTCATCCATTCCGAGATGATGATACGCCAGTTCGGTAGCGATACGGCCGCGTTGGGTTCTGATTATGAAGCCTTCCTTGATAAGGTAAGGCTCGTAGACCTCTTCGTAAGTGCCCTGGTCTTCGCTGATGGCAGTGGCTATGGTGTTGGCGCCAACAGGACCGCCCTTAAAATTGGTGATTATAGTCCTGAGTATCTTGTTGTCGATGGAATCAAGCCCACGGGTGTCAATCTTGAGTTTATCGAGGGCGTAGCGCGTGATCTTGAGGTCGATACGGCCGTCTCCCATCACCTGGGCGAAGTCCCGGACCCTGCGCAGCAGGTAGTTGGATATACGTGGCGTACCGCGGCTGCGCAGTGCCACCTCACGGGCTGCTGTGTCGTCGATGCCTACCTTGAGAATGCCTGCACTGCGTTTGACAATGCGTATAAGTTCTTCTGTATCATAATATTCCAACGCACACTTAATACCGAATCTCTCTCGCAGGGGCGCTGTCAGCAGACCGCTGCGCGTCGTGGCTCCGACCAGTGTGAACGGATTGAGGGAAATGCGTACCGAACGGGCTCCAGGCCCCTTGTCAATCATGATGTCGATGACAAAATCCTCCATGGCGGAGTACAGGTATTCCTCGACTTCCGGAGAAAGGCGGTGTATCTCGTCTATAAACAGCACGTCTCCTGTCTCAAGGGAGGTCAGCAGACCGGCAAGGTCTCCGGGGCGATCCAGCACAGGACCGGATGTCATCTTCATGTTCACCCCCATTTCATTGGCGATGATATGTGCAAGGGTAGTCTTGCCGAGGCCCGGAGGACCATGGAATAATGTATGGTCCAAGGCTTCTCCGCGCATTTTGGCGGCCTTGATATAGACTTCGAGATTGGATACTATTTCTTGCTGACCGGTAAAATCATCCAGATCCTGCGGTCTGATAATCCCGTCCAAATCCTTATCTTTGTTCTTCGCTTGGTTACGCGGATCAAAATCTTCCATCTTTCGTTAGAATAATATTCAAATATAATATGTTTTTTTATTTGAATGATGATTTTATTGGGGCTGTTGAAATGTTGATAACCTATCCAAGCCATTGAAAATGTTTGTGTTGTATATTTGACAAGTTGTTAGTTTCGGTATTGATATCATCTTGATGAATTGTCGAAAAGTCACCCGGGGTGTTTTTTCAACTTTTGAGGACCGGTTTTTGAACAGGGTTTTCAAGATGTTTTCAACCGACTTTTGTGAATAAATGTTGATAAGTACAGAGACAAGCCGCAAACTTAAAAATGCGGTAGAGTCGGGAAAAGATGTGTATTGCGGAGGGTTGTTCCTTTCCGCACGCTGGTTTGTTGTGTCCGGTGTCGCTCCTGACAAGATTAATCTGCTGATATTGCCGGACCGCGAGTCGGCAGAGTATTGCAGTTCAGACCTTTATAATCTAGTGGAGGGGGATTGCGTATTCTATTTGCCGTCAGGCGGAAAGGGTATAGAGAGGAGCAATTACAAGGCGTCGCTCAGCGTGCAGAGGACTGCTGCCATCAGCGCAATCAACAGCCGTCGGGGGGAGAAACTCTTTATAGTGTCTTATCCCGAGGCGCTGGCGGAACCCATTCCATCGGAAAAAGACATAAAGTCATCTATGATGACTTTGGCTCCGGGGGACAGTATCTCTCATGAAGAATTGTCGCGGAGGCTGTATGAGAACGGATTCGAAAAGACGGATTTTGTATCCGCACCCGGTCAGTTTGCGGTGAGGGGAGCGATTATAGACATATTCTCGTATTCGGACAATAATCCCTATCGTATCACATTCTGGGGAAATGAAGTGGATGAGATACATCTATTTGACAGCAATACCCAGTTGTCCAAGGAGAAACTGGACAAGATAGATATAGTGTCAGCGGTAGTGTCCGAAGCTGCGGACGGGGATGAGGGTGTGAGTTTGGCGTCTATATTGCCCAAAGATACATTGGTGTGGCTCGATTCCTACGACATGTATTCCGGACAGGAGTTTATAGGAGAATATTCCGCATTCCAACGGGTATTCATAGATACTCCGCTGGCGGAGCAGGACAGGGATATTGTCAAGTTCAGGATTTCCCCGCAGCCGGTATTCAACAAGAATTTCGAACTCCTCACCGAGGATATACGCACCAAGATAATCAATGGCTACAAGGTATATATATATGGTGAGAAGAGGAGCCAGATAGACAGGCTGGAGTCCATATTGCTGCAGAACGGGGGGATTGTTCCCAATTTTGTGCAGGGCAAGAATATCCACAACGGATTTGTGGATGCGGAAGACAAGTTGTGCTGCTATACGGACCATGAAATTTTTGACAGGTTCCACAGGGTCATCATTCGCCGTAGCGTCGAGAAAACGGAGCAACTCACTATCAATGAACTCAATTCATTCAATATAGGCGACTATGTGGTGCATATAGACCACGGTGTGGGTATTTTCGGCGGTCTGGTCCGTATGAAAGATGACCGCGGAAGGGTCAAGGAGGTGGTGAAAATCACTTACAAGGACGGGGATGTGGTGTTTGTGTCCATCCATGCGCTTAACAAGATTTCCCGTTTCAAGTCCAAGGACGGGGAGGCTCCAAAAATCAATAAGTTGGGCTCTAAAACCTGGCAGAATCTCAAGACGGGCGCCAAGTCCAAAATCAAAGATATAGCCAAGGAACTGATACAGCTCTATGCCAAGAGGAAGGCTTCCAAAGGATTTGCATATTCGCCCGACTCTTATCTGCAGGAAGAGCTGGAGTCTTCGTTTATGTATGAGGATACTCCGGACCAGGAACTGGCGACCAAGGCCATCAAGAGGGACATGGAGGATAATTGCCCCATGGACAGGCTGGTGTGCGGAGATGTGGGATTCGGCAAGACGGAACTGGCTGTCAGGGCGGCGTTCAAGGCTGTGGCTGACGGCAAGCAGGTGGCGGTGCTCGTGCCTACGACTATATTGGCGTTGCAGCATTATGAGACATTCAAGTCGAGGCTTAAGGATCTGCCTTGCAGTATAGACTATCTCAGCCGTCTGAGGACAACAAAGGAGATAAACGGAATCAAGGATGGGCTCAAGAACGGGCGTATAGACATCCTTATCAGTACGCACAAGGTGCTCGGCAGCGGATTTGAGTTTAAGGATCTCGGTCTGCTCATCATAGACGAGGAGCAGAAATTCGGTGTATCCGCCAAGGAGAAACTCCGTCAGATCAAGGCTAGTGTGGATACCCTTACACTCACTGCGACGCCTATTCCGAGGACATTGCAGTTTTCGCTGCTCGGAGCGCGTGACCTCTCTATAATCAGCACTCCTCCGCCCAACAGGATACCTGTGCAGACGGAGATTATACTCTTTGATGAGAATGAGATACGCGGTATAATCAATTACGAACTCAACAGAGGCGGACAGCTGTTTTTCCTGCACAACAAGGTGGAGGAACTCAATTCCGTACACGATATACTGCACAGGCTTGTTCCTGACATGAAGATATGTATCGCCCATGGTCAGCTCGAAGCCAAGGAACTGGAAAACAGGATATTGGATTTTGCCCGAGGGGACTATGACATGCTCCTCTGCACCACTATCATCGAGAATGGACTGGATATATCCAATGCCAATACCATTATTATAAATCAGGCGCAGAATATAGGTCTGAGCGATCTGCATCAGCTTCGCGGACGTGTCGGACGGTCCAACCGTAGGGCATTCTGCTATCTGATAGTCCCTCCGCTGGTGTCGGTGACGGACGAGGCGAGGCGCAGGCTCAAGGCTATAGAGGAGTTTTCTGATCTCGGCAGCGGATTCAACATAGCCATGCAGGACCTGGATATCAGAGGTGCCGGTAACCTGCTCGGAGCGGAACAGAGCGGATATATCACCGAGATGGGCTATGAGACATATCAGAAGATATTGTCCGAGGCCATGGAGGAATTAGGCATAGAGGGCGGCTCAGCAGTGGAGGGCGGACATGCCGAGACTTATGTGCATGACTGCACGATAGAGACTGACCAGCAGGCTCTTATACCTGATTCGTATCTGGACATTACTGCGGAGAAAATCAGGATATACAAGCAGTTGGATTCGATGAACAGCGACAAGGAGATAGATCTCTACGCAAAGCAGCTCGAAGACAGGTACGGACCTGTACCTGATGAATTGCGTAATCTGTTTAATGTCGTCAAGATACGTAATCTCGGAGCAAGTCTCGGATTTGAGAAGATTATCATCAAGAATGGAATGCTTATCACATTCTTTATCTCCAATCAGATGTCGCCTTATTACAAGAGCGGCACATTCGACAGGATCATAGATATTGTGGGTACGGAACTGATGCAGTTTACATTCAAGCAGAGCGAGGGCAAACTCAAACTCGTGGCGAGGGGTATCAATTCGCTCGACAGTGCCTATGCCCTGTTGTCAAAGTTGAAATAAAGATTTTGTACAAGTGAATCTCGTAGTTGAAATAGGAAATACCGCGCTCAAGGCGGCATGGGTGGACGGAAAGACTTTCGGGAAGACCTACCGCTACCAGGGCGAGAGGATGGTGGATTTCATCATCTCGGTCACGGAGAGGGAGAAACCGGAAGTCATCACAGTGGCATCCGTCAATGACATATCCCCTGCTGATATCCACAGGTTAGAGTCGGTCTGCGGCTCATTGCTGCTGCTCGATCCGCATCATGTATCGGCTCTGCAGCGCTATGGATTGCCGGATTATCTCTCCTATGACAGGGCAGCAGCTCTGATAGCGGCAAAATCCATGTTCTGCGACAAGCCATGTACGGTAGTGGATTTCGGGACAGTGATGAATGTGGATTTTATCAGCGCGGACGGCAAATATGAGGGTGGAAATATCTCCGTAGGCTGCCGTACCCGTTTTAAGGCTCTGAACAGGTATTCCAAGACCCTTCCGCTGGTGAATACTCCGCTCGATACCGATGTCATAGGGCAATCGCTCGTATCGTCTATCGAATCCGGCGTAATCTCAGGCATAGTGTTTGAAATACAGGCGTACATTGATAGCAGACCCGACAATATAGTCATATTTACTGGCGGGGATGCGAATTATTTTGTTAAAAAAATGAAAAACTCCATCTTTGTAATTTGTAACCTTGTACTGATGGGGTTAGTTCAAATCACCGATGACTATGTCAAAGAATTGGAGTAAAATATTGATTACGGCATTTCTGTGCCTGTCCGTAAATGTTGTGGCAGATGCACAGAGCGGCGCATATACCGGATACACTCCTTATTCGGTATTCGGTATCGGTGACTTGTCATCATCCGGTAACGCATATAATAATAGTATGGGTGGCGTCGGGATTGCCTCCCGTAACAGGAAATACATCAATTATCTCAATCCCGCCGCGGTTACTGCCAAGGATTCGCTGTCTTTTATGGCGGATATCAGTCTGTATCAGCACAACCGCATATACACGCAGGGTGATGCCAAGAATGTCACCAACAGTGCCAATATCAATAATATAGCATTCTCGTTCCCTGTATACAGGTCTTCTGCGGTGATGTTCGGAATAGCGCCTTACAGCAGTACGGGATACGGATTTTCTTCTGTGGTTACTGATCCTGAGATTATAGGCTATACGGGCAATATTTATACTTCGGCAAGCGGACAGGGCAGTATTTATCAGTTGTTTGCCGCTGCAGGAGCTACTTTCTGGAACAGCCTGAGCGTGGGTGCCGAGTATATATTCTATTTCGGCAACATCAACAAGACATCCAATGTCACATTCAGTGATTCGTCATACGGTGGGATAAATTCCGGTTTTGACCTCGACTTGCACGCAGGTACCGTAAAACTCGGATTGCAGTACGAAAAGCCTGTGGGCAACAAGACAATCTGCGTCGGCGCCACATATTCGTTCGATACCAAAGTGAGAGGATATATCACTGATTTTGCGTACAATACAGGTGCTATCGTGGATACTCTGAGGCACAATGTGGATACCCTTTCCCATTCGGGTAAAGTGAAATTTGCCGGAGAGTTGGGACTCGGAATATCGATACGCAGCGGACAGAGATGGATGGCAGAGTTTGACTATACCCGTTCCGACTGGTCGGATAGCGGAATGGAGGAGGTCATAGGACTCTCAAGCGTATCCAACCGCAGATTCTCTTCGACAGTGGCGTCCTCGTATAGGCTCGGTTTTGAGTATACGCCCAATGTCAATGACATACGTTACTATCACAGGAGATGTACATATCGTCTGGGTGCGTATAGGGAGAATCTTTACTACAAGCTGGACGGTCATCAGATTTCATCTACCGGACTCACTTTGGGAGCGACATTGCCTGTTTTCAGGCTGTATAACGGTCTGAGCGTGGCGGTGGATCTCGGGCAGAAAGGCTCCGTAAAGCATGATCTGATACGCGAGCGTTATGTAAGGTTTACAGTGGGATTCAATATACACGACCTCTGGTTCCAGAAACACAGATATAAATAGTATTGACAATAAAATTTTATAAAACAGATATGAAAAAGATTTTAGCTGCAGCGTTCAGCTTCGTTCTCCTCCTCCCTGCCGTTTCGGCTTCGGCCCAGGGCAAGTATGGCGCAGACAGTGCGGAGTGTATCAAGTACCTCTCGTACTATTCTGAGTATTTCAAGCAGAAAAACTACAATGAGGCACTCCCCAACTGGAGACAGGCTTATAACCTGTGCCCTCCTACTGCCAATCAGAACATGCTTATCAATGGTACTGTCCTGGTGCGCAGGCTCATATCTGAGAATGCCAAGAACCCTGTCTACAAGCAGGCTCTTATCGATACCCTCATGACTCTGCACGACCAGAGGGCTGAGTTCTATCCCAAGTATGCCGTGACTGCACGCAACAACAAGGGATTGGATATGTCCAACTACATCAAGGATGATGACAAGGCACTGTACAATGGTTATAACTCTATCATCGAGGCTAACGGTGTGCAGACCAGGCCGGCAATACTGCTTTTCAACCTCCATGCAGCCATCGCTCTCTACAAGACCGGCGGTATCAGCATGGAAGATGTGATGAATACCTATCAGAGGAACATTTCCCTCATCGAGGAAATCAAGCCTAAGAATGATATGGAGCGTGATCAGAACGCCAAGATCAAGTCCGATCTGGAGTCTCTGTTCATCTCGAGTGAAGTCGCCAATTGCGATGAGTTGCTTGCTCTCTATTCACCCCGTTACGAGGCTGATCCCAACAATCTCGACCTGGTGACAAGCATCGCATCCACACTTGCAAGGACCGAGGGTTGCACGGATAACGATCTGTTCTTCAATGCAGTATCTTCGATGCACAAGCTCAATCCTTCGTACACTTCTGCATATTACCTCTACAAACTCAATTCCGGCAGGGGCAATGTAGACGAAGCTATCAAGTATCTGGAAGAGGCTATCGCACATGCTGATTCGGATGTGGCTACAGATGCCGAGTACACTTACGAACTCGCAGTCTTCTGCTCCAAGAACGGCAAGAATGTCAAGGCTTTGGAGGCAGCAGGAGCGGCTCTTGCCCTCGATGCTTCACTTAGCGGCAAGTGCTACTTCCTCATGGGTACCATCTGGGGCGCTACAACCTGTGGCGGTGACGAGATTTCCAAGCGTGCACCTTATTGGGTGGCAGTCGATTATCTCCAGAAGGCTAAGAATGCTGACGCTACTCTCGCAGAGGATGCAAACAAGCTCATCTCGCAGTATAGCAAGTATTATCCCCAGACTGCGGAGGCATTTATGTATGATCTCACTGACGGCAAGTCCTATACCGTATCTTGCGGTGGAATGAGAGCTGTCACCACTGTGAGGACTCAAAAATAAACCGCTTTGACTGCAAGAGTCAAACCGACATTGAAGGTGCTGGCAGGGACTATGTTCCTTGCCGGCATTTTTGGCTTATCCTCGTGTTCCGGCAAATTGGGTGTCGCGGAGCAGCTCAATCTCGACGAGACCCCCATGCAGGTCATCGATGATGTGTTTGCCGTGCAGACAACCAACGGCAGGGTCGAGATGCGTCTCGAAGCCGGGGTGATGGAGAGGTATGATCATGACACTACGGTGTTTGAGTTGTTCCCTGATGGATTCAGAGTATTCGGATACAACGAGGAGGGACTGCTCGAATCTACCATCACAGGCAATTCTGCAGTGCATGAGACATTCAAGAGCCAGGACCGCAAGGAAGTGAATAACGAGATGTGGAAGGCGTACGGCAATGTGGTCATACGCAATGTCATCAAGCAGGAAACCATGCAGACGGACACACTCTACTGGGACCGTGTCAAGGGGGAGATATATACTGACTGCTATGTCAGGATGTATGCTCC
>CAZKRZ010000007.1:599-19273 GCA_964555325.1 uncultured Muribaculaceae bacterium | reverse complement strand
TTCTGAACACCGTGGTACCCCGAGTCCAGTAAGCGATTTAGGTTATATCGTGCCTGGCTCGCTTTTGTGTTTTTTTGGGGAGATGTGAGGTCTGATTAGTACGCCTTTTCCAAAGGGGAAAATATTAATTATAAAAATGAAAGAGCTATGTGTGATTATTATGATGATTCTTGGTTAGAGAAGAAACGGTGGAAAATGGCATCCTCTTTCAGATGCTCCTGGGACATGAAATATGTCAATATGTATGTGGAGGGCTATGGAGCGTTCCTGAGGAGTATCGGGTATGATGAGGAGGCAATCCGTAAGAAACTGCTGAATTCTCTGTGTGCGATGGGATTTGGCCAGGCTGTGGTTATGTCGTTCCTTAAAGTGGATGTAATGGAATGGTTCGAGATACGCCGGCACTGCGTTTATGATAACGAATTCATCAGCAAGTACCATGAATTCAGAGCTAAAAAAGTCCAGGAGGATATGGATGTAATGAAAAAACTTCATCCGGAACTCTTTTGCTCCGGGCGGCTTGCCCGGATTAGATGGCAGAAACTCAAATTGTGAGAATTGTTTGGAAACGAAGTCTTGCCGATGACTGCCATTCTGGCGCGTTGCCTTTGCGGCAATGGGCCGGTGAAGGTGTGTCTGGAGAATCGTGATTCTTTGCGCATTTCAATAAATGGGGAAAATGCGTAAATTTGCAGTGCGAATGCCGTATGGCGGCGTTCAAGTGTGCTTGGTACCACTATAAAAACAAGATATATGGAATCAATATCGACAAAGAAGAATTTTTCGTACACATTCGTGCTGCTGGCAGTGCTGTTCAATGTCTGCCTGATCGCCTCAAACCTGTTTGCAGTCAAACTGTTCTGTGTTTTTGACAGATTTACATTCAGCGGAGCTGTCATCATTTTCCCTATTACTTATATTATCAATGACCTGCTTGCCGAGGTCTACGGTTACCGCAAGGCGCGCAACGTCATCTGGCTCGGCTTTGCGATGCAGTTGTGCTTTATAGTTGCGTCACAGCTCGTTCTTGCCCTGCCCGGTGCGGAATTCTGGGAGGGCCAGGATGCTTTCCGATATGTGTTCGGCGCTGCACCGCGCACGGCTCTCGCTTCGCTCCTCGCATTCCTCGTGGGAGGTACTCTCAACGCATTCGTAATGAGCCGCTTGAAGGTCGCTAACGGTGGGCGTCTGTTCGGTATGAGGGCGTTTGCGTCTTCGCTCGTCGGAGAGATTGCGGATTCGCTCATATTCGTCCCGATAGTATTCTTCGATATGGGTGTAAAGGTCATATTGATGACTGCGGCGTGCCAGGTGGTCGCAAAGGTCTCCTACGAACTCGTGATATTGCCGGTGACAGCGTATATCGCGCGCAGGCTCAAAAGGCATGAGGGCGAAGATACATTTGACGAAGGGATTAGTTATAATCCTTTCAGGATATCGGATATTTAATTATATTGTCAGAATATGGCTCAGGAAAGAGAATTGGAAGGGCTCAAGGCCCTCGGAAGCAAGACCCGATACAGGGACGACTATGCTCCGGAAGTGCTGGAAACATTTGTAAACAGACATCAGGAGAATGACTACTGGGTGAGGTTCAACTGCCCGGAGTTCACTTCGCTGTGCCCCATCACAGGCCAGCCTGATTTTGCGGAGATACGCATCAGTTATGTCCCCGACGTGAAAATGGTGGAGAGCAAGAGTCTCAAACTCTACCTCTTCAGTTTCAGGAATTACGGAGACTTCCACGAGGACTGCGTGAACAAGATCATGAAAGACCTCATCGCGCTGATGGACCCCAAATACATAGAAGTGACAGGACTGTTTACTCCCCGCGGAGGCATCAGCATCTATCCCTATGCCAATTACGGCCGTCCGGGCACCAAATACGAGGCCCTCGCGGAGAGCCGCTTCGCTTCGCACGATTCTGTAATACGATAATATATGTATACTTACAAGAAATTCGGAGACAAGTATGTCCTCAGCATTGACAATCACGAGGAACTTGTCAGAGCTCTGGACGCGTTCTGTACGGAGCAGGGAATCCACGCCGGGGCTGTATATGGAATAGGCGCAGCCGAGGAGGCGACCCTCCGCTTCCTGGACCCGGCGACCAAGCAGTATGTGGACAAGACATTCTCCGAGCAGATGGAATGCGCTTCCCTGACGGGGAATATCTCTGCCAAGGACGGAAAAGTCTATCTGCACCTGCATGTCGTCCTCGGCCGCAGGGATTACACCTGCGTCGGCGGACATCTGCTCTTCATGACTATCGGGGGAGCCTGCGAACTGGTTGTCGAGGACTTCGGCGGAGAGACCGGACGCCGTTTCGACCCGGAGACTGGTCTGAATATGTACGCGCTGTAAATAATTAAATAGTATAAAATAATGAAAATCAAGACATTAGTAGCGGCGCTCGCAGTAGCGTCCGGACTTGTTTCCTGTGCATCATCGCGTTCTGCCATCGACGGGCGTCAGCTGCTCATCGTGGAACTCAACGGCACTGAATATGTCTCGCAGGGAGAGACCCCTGCCAACATGGCATTCAGCAACGGCAGATGCTCCGCAACTGTCGGCGGAAACATCATCAATGCCGACTACAAAGAGGGCAAGAATGGCGGACTTGAGTTCTCTATGGGACTCTCTACCAAGATGATGGTGCCCGAGTCCTATAGGGAGGACGAATTTGTCGCTGCGTTCAATTCCATATCTTCCTACAAGGCCTCCGGAGATGAGGTCTCGTTTATGGATGCCGAGGGCAAGGTGCTTATCAAGTCGAAATATCAGTCGGGTCGCTGAATCCTTTGAAAATGAAGACACTCAATAGTATCGCGCCGTTTGCGGCGGCATTCCTGCTCTCTCTCGCATCGCTTGCGCTCAACGCGCAGCCTGTGACGGTATTCCGTCCGGGAGAGGGCGGATATGAAGCATTCCGTGCACCTGCTGTCGTGCGGACCGGAGACGGGACCCTGGTAGCATTTGCAGAAGCCCACAAGGACGGAAGCATAGATAACGGAGATGTCGATATAGTACTGAAGCGTTCGGAGGACGGCGGTGTCAGTTGGACGGCTTTGGCGCAACTGTGGTCTGACGCGGACAACAGCTGCTGCAGCCCTGCCCCTGTATTCGATGCGCAGCGCGGCCGTCTGTTGCTCGTCGCCACGTGGAACAAGGGCACGGACAACGAGGACCGCATACGCGAGAATGCATCCGAGGATACAAGGCGTGTGTATGTCCTGCATTCTGACGATGGCGGCAGGTCATGGAGCGAAGCCCGTGAGATAAGCGGCCAGGTCAGGCAGGATGACTGGACATGGTATACCACCGGTCCGGGGCATGCCATTCAACTCGCATCGGGTGAGCATGCCGGCAGGATAGTTGTGCCGTGCAGCCATACCAGATATGTGGACGGGATAGTGCTCGGGCATTCGCATCTGATTTATTCGGACAACGGAGGCCGTGATTGGCATATCGGAGGAGTCGCGCAGAGCGGTAGCGAATGCGCCGTGGCAGAACTTCGGGACGGCAGCCTCATTGTGAATATGCGTGAGTTCAAATTCCATAAGAACTCCAGTATCAAGAATCTGCGCCAGGTTGCATTCAGCGTGGACGGCGGCGAGACTCTCGGAGGTGCATTCTCCGACGAAGGCCTGCCGGAGCCTGTATGCCAGGGTGCTATGGTGGGCTATCCGCTCAAATCCAAGAAGAAAAGCGGTCTGCTCTTCTGCAATCCTGCTTCCAAGACCGGCCGTAAGGATTTTACGGTCAAATACAGCGAGGACGCCGGACGTTCATGGAAGGCAATCTATCATTCTCCGTTCGCAATGGCAGGCTATTCCGATATGGCTGTGCTTGCAAATGGCTCTGTTGCAGTCCTGTACGAGGCCGGCAATGATTCGCCTTGCGAATCTATCGTCGTGGATATTATCCCGGCATCGTCGGTGAAATAATGCCGCAGGCGCGCGGAATGCGCCCCGAAAGACTCTAAAGAACGCAGTTGCGCGAATAATCTGCCGCGCCCCAGGCGAGTACAGATAAACGCTCTGACGAGCGCAGCGGATAGAAAGAAAACGGGCTATAAAAGAGAAACCGCCGCGAAGCGATTCCCGATGAGGAAACGACTCGCGGCGGTCTTTCTATTGTATCCGTCCTATTCGGCCGGAGGGCAGAGCTCCATCTTGATGGTGCCTCCCTTGATGAGGTCGGCGTGCTTGATGACAGCGCCCTCTACCGGCTTGCCCCTGAATGTGCAGGACTTGATCACGACATTCTCTGCAGAGGCTTCGGGAGCCTTGATAGTGAGTTTGCGGCCGTTGGAGAGGCGTATCACTACCTTGCGGTACTTGGGGGCGTTGAGATAGTAGAAGTCCTGTCCTGCGTCCGGGAACAGTCCCATGGCGCAGAATGCGTACCAGGAGCCCATAGAGCCTGTATCTTCGTTGTCCGGGTATCTCTTGAGGGTGAATTTCTTCATCAGCTTGTGCGCCCATACCGACGAGAGGTCGGGACGGCCGGCGTCAGTCAGAGCCCTGAGTGTGAGGAATCCCGGCTCGTTGTCGTACTCTGTGAGCCTGTTCTGATAGCCGTAGACAAGCCTCTCGACGAATTTCTCGTTGCCGCCCATCAGTTCGATGAGTTTCGGCATGTCATGAGGGACATAGTAACTGTAGGTCCATGTCCTGCCCTCATAGAAAGGAGACATCCAGGAACCTCCGAATTTCTCCGGGTCGATATTCACGAATGTGCCGTCTTCGTTGCGGGCGTCGATGAATCCCTTATAGCCCCTGTTCTCGAGGTCGGGATTCCAGAGATTGACCCATCCGCCGCTGCGCTTGAGGTATTTCTCGGCGTCCTCATGGTGTCCGAGTCCCTTTGCCATCTGATAGGCGCAATAGTCATTGTAGCAGAACTCCAATGTCTGCGAAGAACTCATCAGGCAGGAGGGAATCCAGCCGAGTTCCTTGTATTTGAGCCTGTTGGGGCTGGTCTGATTGACGCCGAGACGCATGGAGTCGGCATTGTGCTTGACGACGGCATAGGCCCTGTCCCAATCAATGCCCTTGACACCCTTGACATATCCGTCAGCGATGAGGCAGTCCACATCATTGCCGCCCTGGTCTCTCTTGCGGTCCGTGCCTGCTACAAACGAATCCCATACCCCTCCGCGTTTCTCAAAGCGCTCGACTATGGCATTGACATTCGTCCTGTATGCGTCCTCATCGACGAGGATGAGCAGGGGGAATACCGTACGGAAAGTGTCCCAGAATGCGTAGTTGTCATCCCAGAATGCGGAATATCCTTCGCCCTCGGGTCGGTCGAGCGTGCGCTCGTGCGCGAAAGTGAAGAAACGGAACAGCCCAGAGTAGAATACAGTGCGGTCGGTCTCGTTCAGGGCATCGATGCTGATTGCGCCGAGTTTCTTGTCCCAGATCTTGCGTGCCTTGGCCTTGGTCCTGTCGAAGTTCCACCCCGGAATCTCGTTGTCGAGATGCTCCTCGGCCTTTTCATAACTGGTGAATGACACCGCGACCTTGAGCAGCACTTACTCGCCCTCGCTGGTGGCGAAAGAGCAGTATGAGCCGACATGGACTGTCGAATCTGTGCTCGCGCTGATGTTGTATTGTCCCGGATAGTGCTCGTCAAAGGTGTTGAGGCTGTCGGCGCATGCCTTCCAGCTACCGCATTGGGCTGGAGTCTTGTCAAATCGTCCCACGAAATAGAGCGTGTAGGGGTCTCTTGCCCAGCCGCCGCGCATCTTGACCATCATCTTGACGGTGCCGGTCTCGGGGTCAATGGAAGACTCTGCCGCATGGAGGTCCTTGCGCGCCTTGACGAAGAGGTCCTGTGGGATGGAGTGGACGGCGTCGAAGACGAGATGCGATTCCTCGGATTCGGGGAATGTGAATCTGTATATCGCGCTGTAATGCGATGGGGTGACTTCCGCCTTGATGCCGTATCTGTCCAGATTGGTGGAGAAATAGTAGGCCTTGGTCACCTCTCCGCTATGATCGGAGTCATGTCCTTTCAGCGCAGTGACCAATTTCCCCGTTTCGGGGGAGATGAGGAAGTTGCCGTATGTGGGCCAGCCGGTACCGCTGACATGCAACTGTCCGAATCCCCTTATCGGCTCGAGAGGGTTGTAGCCGTCGCTACGGCCTTTTTCGGTCTGGGGAGAGGGGTTGATGCTGCCGTATGGGAGCATGGGGCCGACGACACAGTTGGAGGCGCCTTTGTCAAGCACGCCTACATTGGTGTCTACATAATCGGCAAAATGCTCTCGCCCTCCGAGGATTGACAGGAGGGAGAGAGTAAGCAGAATTGATTTCATCGTAATTATGTTGTGCGTGTGTGTTTCGTCGTTTATGCCGACAGGCTGTCTACGGCGGCTTTCAGTTGTCCGAGAGCCTGCTCGAGAGTGGCACGGGGGCAGGCGACATTCAGGCGCATAAATCCGGAGCCTTCCTTGCCGAACATGTGCCCCGAATTGAGTCCGAGCCTGGCTTTCTCGATAAAGAACTTGTCAAGGGCCTCGTTGTCGAGCCCGAGAGCGCGGCAGTCGAGCCAGATCAGGTAACTCGCCTGTGGGCGGACAGGGTGGAGTACGGGGATATTCTCCTTGCAGTAGTCGATGACGAACTGGATGTTGGACTCAACATGCTTGAGGAGGTCCTGGCGCCAGGACTCGCCCTCTTTGAGAGCAGCCACGGTGGCTACGGGTGCAAACATGGAAGCCTCGTTCAGTTCGTTGGCAGAGAGCCAGCCGAAGAAGGGCTCGCGTATCTCCTTGTTGGGGATGATGCACCAGCTGCTGACGACACCGGCCATGTTGAATGTCTTGGTCGGGGCAGAGAAGGTGATGCTGATCTCCGCAGCCTCGTCACTGACGGATGCGAAAGGAATATGCTTGTGTCCGGAGAGAGCGAGGTCGCAGTGTATCTCGTCGCTGATGACGAGCAGGCCACGCTCCTTGGCGAAATGCGCCAGTTTCTTCAGGGTCTCCCTGTCCCAGGTGATACCGCAGGGGTTGTGGGGGTTGGCGAGGATGAGCAGGCGGCACTTGTCGTCGCAGACCTTGGCGAGGTGCTCGAAATCCATCTTGTAACTGCAGAGCTTTCCGTTTTCGTCATTGACCTCGATGAGGGGATTCCATACGACCTCTCTCTTGTTGCCCTGCGTCGTCAGGAAGAACGGATGGTATACAGGAGGCTGCACGATGACCTTTTCGTCCTCTTTGACGAATTTGGAGATGACCATGCCTATGGCCTTGACTATACCGGGGACGAATGTGATCCATTCCTTGCTGACTTCCCACTGATGGTGGTCGCGGATCCATCCGATGACAGTCTCCCACCAGTCTTCAGGGTCGAGCGTGTAACCCAGCACGGGAGTCTCCTCGAGCTGCCTGGCTATAGCGTCCTTGACGAACGGGGGAGTGGGCCAATCCATGTCTGCAATCCACATCGGCAGGATGTCTTCCTGGCCGAATACGCGCTTGACACCGTCCCATTTATAGGAATGGGTGTTCTTGCGCGAGATAACTTTGTCGAAATCGTATGCCATATCGTTTGTTTTGTTGTTATTGTCAGAGAGTTGCTATCATTGCGGCGCAGCCTACGAGGGCGAGCGTCATCACTATATTGACTGTCTTTTCGTGGCGGATGACATAGGGCTTGAGGGCAAATCCGAGAGCCATCCATGTAAAGTTGGAGAGCGGTCCGCCCAACAGCATCAATGCCGCCACCGGCAGCATGTCATGGAAATCGCTCGAATAAGGGAGTACGAATGTCGAATAGGTCGTCAGCTGGAAGAGAATGTTCTTGGCGTTGCACATCTGGATGAGGTAACCGGTGGAGAAAGAGACTCCCATGCGGTTTTCATGTTCCTCCTCTGCAGTCAGCGAGCTGTGCATGGTCTTCCATGCGAGATACAGCAGGTATGCCGCGCCTATGTATTTGATGTATGAGACATATTTGCCGAGTGCGAGCCCCACATAATGGACGAGCAGGGCGGAAACGAGTGCTGTGGTGATGAATCCCAGCACCAGGCCGAGCCATGCGTTTAAGGCTTTTCTGCGTCCCCGGCGGAGTGCGCAGGACAACGCATAGATGTTTGCCGGTCCCGGGGCGTATCCGACCGCCAGAATCGTAAGAAGCAATGAAGGCAGCAGTTCTATCGGCATGGTTTGTGTGCAACGCAGTCTCGCAAATATAGCGAATATTCTCTTAAATATTGTTATATTTGCTTCTGAACAATCCTAAACAGATTCCCGAATGATTGACAGGCAAAAACTCATAATCAGATGTGGTGGCGGCAGTGCCGTCGCGGAGTTTTTGCAGCGTGACGGAGATTGCTGGAAGACAGTCGCTTCCGGAGATGCGTTCATAGGACGCAACGGTACCGGCAAGACTGCGGAAGGGGATATGAAGACGCCGCTCGGCGTGTTCGGCGTCAGGCAGGCTTTCGGTATCCGGCCCAATCCTGGGACTTCTCTGCCTTATCTGAGGATTACAGATTCCATATATGCCTGTGACTGTGAGGGGCAATGGTACAATACCATAGTCGATACCGCCGTGACCGGTGTGCCCTGTGGGGGAGAGCACATGGTGGAGATGAAGCCCGAATACGATTACGGGCTGGAACTGGACTACAATGCCGACAATGTCTATCCGGCAGGCTCGGCGATATTTGTCCACTGCAAGGGGGCCAAGCCATATACCGCAGGCTGCGTGGCACTCGATGCCGGCATGATGAAACGCATTCTCAAAGAGGCGGATGCCGGTATGCAGGTGGAGATAAGCGATGAAACTCAGGTATGACGATGGTGATACTCATTACAGGGGCGACTTCCGGATTTGGACGGGCGATGGCGGAGAGGCTGAGCGCTGACGGGCATGTTGTCTACGGCACGCATCGCCATGGAGCGGATTTCCTCCCGGGCGTCAATTATATCGTCGCCGACTCGACGGTGCAGGCCGATGTGGAGGCTGCGGTCAGCCGGGTGGTTGAGTCGGAAGGGCGTATAGATGTGCTGATCAACAACGCCGGGATGGGTATAGCCGGTCCTCTCGAGTATACGGATGCGGAGGATTGCCGCAGGCAGATGGATGTCAATTTCATGGGAATGGTCAGGTATGTGCAGGCGGTGCTTCCGCACATGCGGTCCCGGGGAAAGGGACGGATTGTCTGCATGAGTTCGATAGGAGGTCTGGTCGGTCTGCCATATCAGGGGGTATACAGCGCATCCAAATTTGCGGTTGAGGGCTATTGCGACGCCCTGCGTCTGGAGGTCGGGAGATTCGGAGTGAGCGTGACCGTGCTGGAGCCGGGGGATTTCGCGACGGCGTTTACCGCGCGGCGCAAGGCGGTGCCTGTGGAGGTCGCCGGTGAGGTCTACAAGACCTATGGGCGTTCCCTTGCCAGCATAGAGCACGACGAGCAGTCGGGACTTGACCCGGAGGTGCTTGCGCGCCGTGTCAGCCGCATTGTCTCCTGCAGGCGTCCTCCGCGACGGATTATGGTGGCGTCACCCCTGCAGAAACTTGCCGTGGTGGCCCGCATTCTGCTGCCGGGGAGATTGTTCGACTGGATTATGCGTGTTTATTACAAAATGTAAGATGAAGTTTTCGGATCTTTTTCAAAATGACATATTGTGGAGCGGCCTGCTGGCATGGGCGGTCGCACAGATACTCAAGTCGGTGATATTTGCGATACAGAACAGGCGCTTCGAACTGGAGCGGCTGTTTGGAGACGGCGGAATGCCCAGCGGGCATTCGGCGCTCGTGAGCTCCGTCGCGACGGCATGCGCAGTCCGTTGCGGACTCGCATCCGTCGAGTTCGCCGTCTCCACTGTGCTTGCCCTCGTGGTCGTCCACGATGCATATGGCATACGACTCGAGAGCGGCAAGCAGGCTCGTGCCATCAACGAGATGGTCGCCGTACTCAAATCCTCCTCACCGCTGGAGCACATACAGAATCTCAAGGAACTCCTTGGCCACACACCCCTGCAGGTGCTCTTCGGATGCATTGTCGGTATTTCTGTGGGACTTTTAGTAACCCTTTAACTCCGCGCTGCCGATGACATCCCTTTTCCTCATACTCATAGCAATCATAATCCTGCTGAGCACATTCCTCAACAACCTCTCTTCCCGTATGGGAATCCCCACGCTCTTGGCGTTCATGCTCTTCGGTATGATATTCGCCAACAACGGACTGTGGGACATCCGCTTCGACAATTATGACATGGCCAAGGAGACCTGTACGGTCGCCCTCATATTCATAATGTTCTACGGCGGTTTCGGTACCCGTATGGATGCCGTCAGACCTGTCATGGGTGAGGCTACATTACTCGCCTCCGTCGGAGTCATCCTCACTGCCGGGCTTGTGGGACTGTTCTGCCGTCTTGTCCTCGGCTGGGAATGGCTCGAGAGCATGCTCTTCGGCTCGGTCATAAGTTCCACGGATGCGGCTTCGGTCTTCTCTATCCTGCGTGGCAAGCGTCTGGGTCTCAAGAACAACACGGCACCGATGCTGGAGATGGAGAGCGGCAGTAACGACCCTGCCTCGTACATGCTGACAGTCATATTCCTGTCGGTGATGAATGGCACGGCGAGCGGCGGCACCATAGTCTGGAACATATTTGCCCAACTCGTCTTCGGTGCCGGCTGCGGATTCGGCATTGCGAAACTGGCGGCAATGAGCCTTAAGAAAATCAAGTTCCAGACAGACGGCTTCGACTCCCTGTTTATATTTGCGGTGGCGATAGCATCCTATGCGATACCCTCGCTGATAGGCGGCAACGGTTATTTGAGCGCATATATAGTCGGCATATTGCTCGGTAACGAGGAGTTTCGCGGCAAGAAGTCCCTTGTGAGTTTCTTTGACGGTGTCACCGGGCTGATGCAGGTGCTCATATTCTTCCTGCTCGGTCTGCTGGCGCGCCCCACGATGCTGCACAAGGCAATCCTGCCGGCACTGGCGATATTCGTATTCCTGACATTCGTCGCGCGTCCTGCCACAGTGTTCGGTCTGCTTGCGCCGTTCAGGAAATATCCGGTCAAACAGTTGGCATTCATATCCTTTGTCGGACTCCGCGGAGCGGCTTCCATCGTGTTTGCGATCATGGCGATGGTCAATCCGGCATTCCTCCAGCATGACATTTTCAATATCGTATTCTGCCTTGTCCTTATATCTATAGGAGTGCAGGGTTCGCTGATACCTTGGGCGGCGCGTAAGATGGATATGGTCGATGAGGACGAGGACGTCATGAAGACATTCAACGACTTCTCCGACGGCACGGATCTGGATTTCGGCCGTATAACGATAGCCGCAGACAGCAGTTGGGCGGATAAGCCCGTGAAAGAACTGAATCTGCCCAAGAATCTCCTGCTCGTGCTCGTCATAAGGGGAGAGGAGAGGATACGTCCGCGCGGCAACACCGTGCTGTGTGCCGGTGACGAGGTGATAGTGCTGGTGAGGGAGTTCAATGATTCCTCTATCGCACTGGAGGAGCGCAGGGTCAAGCATGGCAGCGACCTGGCTGGCAAGCGCATCTCCGAACTGCCGGACAAGGGCCTTATCGTCGTGGTGCAACGTGGAGACGAGAACATCATTCCGCACGGCAACACAGTGCTCGAGGAGGGTGACCGTCTCGTGAGCGTCATCATGCACAAGTGATATAATGCCTTTTTCTTTGCCTTTATATGATATAAGGGCTATCTTTGCGCGTATTTTATCGTTTTTAATCTATAAGACTATGCGCAAAATCATTCTAACCTTATGTGCATCAGTACTATGCGTGAGCATGTGGGGGCAGAAGGCAACGGTCAGCGGCTACATAAGGGATGCGGTCACTGGCGAGACCCTTATCGGGGCGGCCGTCCTTGCAGATGGGACCGGACTCGGTGCGGTTTCCAACGAATTCGGATTCTACACCCTGACACTCGAATCCGGTCAGAAAACACTCGAATATTCTTATCTCGGCTACGGCACCGTCCGCATGGAGGTGCCGTTTGTGCGTGATACTACTCTGAATGTGATGCTGCCGCCGACAGCAGTAATCGATGCCGCCACGGTCGCCGCATCCAAAGACGCCGGTCTCGGATCTTCGTTCATAGGCTCTCTGGATATTCCCCAGGGGCTTATAAAGAATGCTCCTGCAATGCTTGGCGAATCCGATGTCATCAAGGTCCTGCAGACCATGCCAGGCGTGCAGCCCGGAATGGCAGGATTCTCTGCCCTGCATGTCAGGGGAGGCGCCGCTGACGAGAACCTCATCATGCTGGACGGCACTCCGCTGTACAATGTCAATCACATGCTCGGACTCTTTTCTGTGTTCACTCCCGAGGCTGTCAAGAAAGTCACTCTCTACAAGGGAGCATATCCTGCCCGTTATGGCGGCAGGGTCTCCAGTGTGGTGGATGTCAGGACTATAGACGGCAATGACAAGCAACTGCATGGTACATTCTCCATCGGAATGCTCTGTGACAAACTCTTCCTCGAGGGGCCGATAGGCAGCAAGGGAACTACATTCTCCGTGGGCGTCCGCGGTATGCATACATTCCTGTTCGATCCTATAATGACCCTGTTCAAGAGTCCTGCCAATTACGCATTCTATGATATAAATGCCAAGATTTCGCACCGCATCTCCGACAGGGACAGGGTGTATCTTGCTGTATATCACGGTAGGGACTATCTCAAGATGGATGACAAGCGCGAGTATTTCGCGTCGTTCGACTCTGACGGGAGCGTTACCACATCGCTTTCCGAGTCGCGGGTGCGTCTGCAGTGGGGCAACAGTGTCGTGACCGGACGCTGGAACCATGTGTTCTCCAGCAGGCTCTTCGCCAATCTCTCCGCCTACAGCAACAACTATATCATGGACTTCGGCGTGGGCGCACGGGACAAGTACACCACCAACGGCGTGTTGATGAACTATGAGTCACATTACAAGTACACTTCCGGTATCGGAGACACCGGCGTCCGCTTGGATTTTGACTATACCCCCTCGCCTAACCATCTGATCCGCTTCGGCGGTGAGGCAATCAACCATATCTTCCGTCCCGAGACCAACAAGACTACCGTCAAGGAGCAGGCCGGAGACGTGGTATTGAACGACAAGACCTCCAATAATGCCAGTTCCAGGCGCATCGTTGGACAGGAATATTCAGTATACGCCGAGGATGACATTTCCATAGGAAGCAGGCTGAATATAGTCCCCGGAGTGCATCTGAGCCTCTTCTCCGTCAGGGGTAAGCAGTATTTCAGCCCCGAGCCGAGGCTTGCTGCCAAATATGATTTCGCAAAGGGATTCTCTGCCAAGGCAGGCTATGCCCGTATGTCCCAGTATGTGCATCAGTTGAATACCGGTACTCTCAGCCTGCCTACAGACCTTTGGGTGCCTATCACTGAGGAGATTTCGCCCGTCAAGTCCGACACCTGGTCGGCAGGCTTGTTTTACGGCGGACTGAAAGGCTGGGAATTCTCGCTCGAGGCATACTGGAAAGAACTCTACAATGTGCTCGAATACATGGACGGTCGTGCGGCATTCTCCAGTACGGGCAACTGGGAGGACAATGTGGAAGAGGGCCGTGGACGCGCCAAGGGTATAGAACTGTACGCGCGCAAGACCGCAGGTAAGACTACGGGATCCGTTTCCTATGCCCTGTCCAAATCCGACAGATGGTTTCCCGACGGCAGCATCAATAACGGCAAGATGTATCCGTTCAAATACGACCGCCGTCACACGCTCAACATCAACCTCACGCGCCGCATCGGCAGGCGTATAGACCTGGGAGCATCCTGGTCCGGTATGTCCGGATATTGGATCACGGTGCCTATGCGCGAGACTGTCGTCATCGGGCCGGATGTCAAGAATGACTATCTCAATGTCAGTTATGTGCCCTCGCGCAACAATTGGAGGACTCCGCCGTCGCATCATCTGGATCTGAGTTTCAATATACACAAGAAACTGCGCCGTGGCGAGAGGACATGGAACATCAGCATATATAATGTGTACAATGCGCACAATCCCGATTGGTGTGTCTTTGACTACCGTGAGATCAAGCATGTCGAAGCGGACGGCTCCAAGTGGTACGAATATGTCCCTGCCGTGTCGGTGAGGTCTTTCCTGTCGATACTTCCGTCATTCTCATATACTTATAGGTTCTGACGAATATGAAAAAGATTATAATTGCGCTGTGCGCATGCTGCCTTGCAGCCGCATCCTGCGAGAAATACATAGACATCAAACCCAATGGGCCGGAAAAGATGCTGATAATCAATGCTCTGATGAGCCCGTGCGACAGCGTTCACAAGGCTCATATATTCTTGAGTACCCAGAGAAAGGCCGACGAACTGGATTCCGTGGGAGTGTTCCGCGCCTATGTCAACGGTCAGCTTTGCGGTGAGACTTCCGGCCATATTTCCAGGGTGGTGGAGTTCCGTGCAGGCCTCAAGCCTGGAGATGTGGTCAAACTCGAAGTCGACTGCGGCGACATGCATGCCGAGTCCGAATCGACTGTCAAAGAGCCTGTAGCACTCCCTAAACTGGACACGAGCATTGTATCCTATGTGGATAACAAGGGCCAGACGCACAAGACCACACAGTTCCGTATCAAGATTGACGACCGCAAGGGGGAGAACAACTACTATATGCTGCAGGCTTTCAGAGAGCAGCTGGAATACGTGCTGGAGATAGAGCCGGATGTCAATACAAACCGCCGTGTCGGTGATACCCTGTATTATTATCGTACAGACAAGGTAATCGACACGAGCAACGAGCCCCTGCTGTACAAGGATCTGACAATAGGCGAGGGGGATGATGCAGAGACATTTATCAGCAACCCTTATTATATCTTCACTGACGAGACTTTCAGGGACGGCAGCTATACCATCAATGTATCGGTGGAGGGTTTTGAGCCGGAGAGAGTGGATGACAGCGATTACGGGTATTATATCCGCCGCCGCATCGTGCGTAATGTATTCAGGCTGCACACCTTGTCGCGGAACGCCTATAATTATATCAATTCATTCGCGATAGAAAATTCGGACCTTGCAGGGTATTTCTTCTTCGAGGCCGGTACATATCCGCAGAATGTCAAGGGCGGACTCGGCTTTGTGACGGTATACGCCAGTTCGGAATACAGTTTTTAGACTTATTGTTCTCAAAAAAGGACCTCTCCGGCAAAGTGCTGCCGAAGAGGTCTTTTTGTCATAGAATGTCCTCTATTGCAATAGCTGCTATTTCCTGGAGCAGAGGTTGACTATGCCCTTGGCTATTTCGCTCAGCAGGAGCACGCCTGCAGACAGTCCTATTGTCATCCACCATTGTGAGGAACTGAGCGGGGCGAGGCGGAAGAGAGCCTGCATGCCGGGCAGCAACATTACAGTGAGTGTCAGTGCGACAACCAGCAGGATAGTGAGCCACAGCCATCTGTTGCTGAAGAACCTCTCTGTAAACAGGGCGTTGCCCGAACGGATGGAGAATATCATCGTAAACTGCGAGAATACCATCACTCCGAATGTCATCGTGCGTGCCACATCGACAGAGGTCTGCATCCCTATAAAATAGGCTGCTATCGTAACTATACCTATGATGAGAGCCTGGATGACCACCTTGACGGTGAACGGACGGGTGAATATCCCCTGTTTTGGGTCAATTGGACGGCGGTCCATAATGTCTTTTGCCGCATGGTCCACGCTCAGTGCGAGGGAGGGGAGACTGTCGCCCACGAGGTTGATGAAGAGCAGCTGTATGGGCAGCAGCGGCATCTCGAAGTTGGCGACGACGGCTATCAGCAGCAGGACTATCTCTCCGAGGTTGGTGGAGATCATGAACTGGATGGACTTCGTCAGGTTGTCATAGATGCGGCGGCCTTCGCGTACGGCATGGACTATAGTCGCGAAATTGTCATCGGCGAGCACCACATCGGCGGCTTCCTTGGACACGTCGGTGCCGGTGATACCCATCGCCACGCCTATGTCGGCGAGTTTGAGGGCAGGAGCGTCATTTACTCCGTCTCCGGTCATGGCGACAATGTTGCCGCGCTTGCGGAATGCCTCCACGATGCGCACCTTATGCTCCGGTGCTACTCGCGCAAATACGGACACGCGTCCGGCTATCTCCTGCAATTCGCTGTCGCTCATGCGCTCTACATCATTGCCTGTCAATACCATATCGGATGCGCCCATGATACCGAGTTCTCCGGCTATGGCGGCGGCTGTGACCTTGTGGTCACCGGTAATCATGACAGGCTTGATACCTGCGGCGATGCACTGGCGGACTGCAATCTTGGCCTCCTCGCGCGGAGGGTCTATCATGCCTGTCATGCCCACGAATATCAGCTCCTGCTCAGCAGTCTCGCATATCTTTGCGAGCCCGGCTTCATCGGTGCCACTGTCTGCGGCCGTCTCCTTGTATGCCATGCAGAGGACACGCAGGGCCTTGCGCGCCATGGCGTCATTTGCATCTGCGAGCATGCGTCTGTCCGTGTCGGTCAGGCTGCGCGTAGTGCCGTCTGCATCCATTATGCGGTCACAGCGCGACAGCAATTCGTCAAATCCGCCCTTGACCGCGATGAGTATAGTCTCTGCGTCCTTGCGGTGCAGGGTGGTCATCAGTTTGCGCTCCGAGTCGAACGGAATCTCTGCGATGCGGGGATAAGACTCTGCTCCGGGGCTGTTCTTCTCCGCAAAGTCCACGAGGGCTGTCTCCGTGGGGTCTCCGAGCAGATTGCCCTCTGCATCGCGGGTGCTGTCGTTGCACAAGACGCTGATTGTGAGCAGCCTCCGGGAAATGCAGGGATAAGCCTCGACTACAGTCATCTTGTTCTGTGTCAGAGTGCCTGTCTTGTCAGAGCAGATGACGGTAGTGCTGCCCAAAGTCTCCACAGAGGGCAGGTTACGTACAATGGCATTCTGCTTGGCAAGCCTCTGCACGCCCAATGCGAGCACCACCGTGGATACGGCAGGCAGGCCCTCGGGTATGGCGGCTACCGCGAGGCTGACGGCTGTCATGAACATATCCATCAGACCGCGTCCGTAACACAGGCCGATTACGAATATCACGGCGCAGACGATGAGGCTGATGAGGGCGAGTACCTGCCCGAGTTTGTCGAGCCTGACCTGCATGGGAGTGCGCATGTCAGGGACGGACTGTATCATGGAAGCAATTTTGCCGACCTCTGTATGTGTGCCTGTCGCCATGACGACACCCTTGCCCCTGCCGTAGGTCACACTGCAGGAACTGAATGCCATATCCGTGCGGTCTCCGAGAGGGGAGTCCTCTGGAACGGCTTGCGTGCTCTTCTCCACCGGCAGGGACTCGCCGGTGAGGGCGGCCTCCTGTATCTTGAGGTTTACGCATTCCACGAGGCGCAGGTCGGCAGGGACGCTGTCGCCGGTCTCTATCTCCACAATGTCTCCGACTACCAGTTCGCGGGACTCGATGACCTGCCTCTCGCCGTTGCGTATGACCTTGCAGTGAGGGGCGGAGAGTTTCTCCAAGGCCTCGAGCGCATTCTCTGCCTTGGACTCCTGGAGCACGCCTATTATCGCATTGACAATCAATATCGACAGGATGATGATAGCGTCCGTGACACCCTCGCCGTTGAGATAGCCCGTGACACCGGATACCACAGCCGCGACGAGGAGGACTATTATCATGAAACTCTTGAACTGGGCGAGGAACTTCTGCCATGCCTTGGTCTTCGGCTTCTTGGCGAATTCGTTATAGCCGTCGCGCTGCAGACGCTCGCGCACCTCGCTGTCAGTGAGGCCTTTGTTGATGTCGGTAGTACAATGATTCTGTTCTTTCATGCCTTTTCTCTCTTTTTTAGGCTGCAAAAATATCGAGAGATGACAAGAAATATGTTACATTTACAGGCGTATTAATTTATCAAAATTCGCTTTGTGGAGAATTTTGCCGCCAAGGCCACCGAGATAGACATTGCCGCGAGGATCAAGGAAAGCGGGAGCGGAGACCTGTTGATTGCAATGGACCTGCCCTCTCTGCCGGCAGGATTTTCCGACGGGGTTCTGTTCCGTAACGGGACCGTCATAATACTTTGCAAGGCAGGCGGAGGCAGCGTCGTCGTGGACGGCAAGGAGTACAGGCTCTCGCAGGACAATGTCGTCATACTCCCCGAAAACCATGTCATAAGCCACATGGCCCCGGAACTGTTGCAGGAATGCAATGTCATCGCCGTGTCGGTGGATTACATACTCAATATGCCCTCTCCGATAGATACGGACATATTCGCTTATTCACGGTATATATCGGTGCTGCAACTTACCGGGGACAAATTCGATGACCTCTTGAGTTATTACAGATTCCTGTATAAGGAATCGCATGAGCCGGGGCGCTACCAGAGCGAGATAATGCACTCGATATTCTATGCGCTGATACTGGAGATTACAGCCGAATACGAAAAACTGTTCGAGCCTGCAGGCGGTCAGAGCATACGGGCGGACAGCCTGTCAGACAGGTTTTTCAGACTGCTTGCTGTGCACTACAGGCAGCATCGCACTGTCCGTTTCTATGCGGACGAGCTGCATCTGACACCCAAATACCTCTCTACTGCAATCAAGCGTGTCACCGGCCGCCCTATATTAGACTGGATACATGAGGCCATACTCATAGACGCCAAGATGCTGCTGCGCACCACAGACATGACAGTGCA